>DASXUF010000137.1 GCA_036504975.1 Candidatus Binatia bacterium
AGCCGTATGCCGCCGTTCTTGCCGACAAGCTCGACCAAACGCTCGACCTTGACCGGCGACTCGCGATGAAACAATAGCGCGACCCGGCCGTCCTTGTAGCTGATCTGCTCGACGAGGTAATCTTTGAGCGTCCGCCTAAGGTCCATGACGCGGAAAAGATTCTCCGCAACGTCCGGAAAGGGTCCGTAGCGGTCTCGCATCTCTTCTTTGATTCCCTCCAGCTCCGGCAGGTCGCGGAGACTGGCCAGCCGCTTGTAAAAAAGCAGCCGCTGGTTGGCGTCGGGAACATAGTCGTCGGGGAAATAGGCTGGAATGCCGAGACGGATCTCCGGCTCGACCTCCGGCTTCACCGGCCGGCCTTTCAGCTCGCTCACCGCTTTTTCCACCATCTCCGTGTACAGCTCGAAGCCGACCGCGGCGATCTGCCCGGATTGTTCACGCCCCAGAAGATTTCCCGCACCGCGGATCTCCAGATCTTCGAGCGCGAGCTTGAAGCCGCCGCCGAGATCGTCCAGTTGCTGCAGCGCTTTCAATCTTCTCTCTGCCTCCCGCGTGATGACTTTTTCGCCGGGGATCAAGAGATAGGCGTAGGCGCGCCGGTGCGAGCGCCCGACGCGCCCGCGGAGCTGGTAGAGCTGAGCGAGACCGAATTTATCCGCCCGGTTGATGACGATGGTGTTGGCGTTGGTAAAGTCGAGGCCCGACTCGATGATCGCGGAGCAGACCAAAACCTGAGCGCGGTTTTCCATGAAATCGAGCATCACGTTCTCCAGCTCGCGCGGGTGCATCTGCCCGTGCGCCAGCGCGACCTTCGCCTCGGGAACCAGTTCGGCGATCTTCTGCGCCATCCGGTCGATGGTCTCGACGCGGTTGTGCAGGAAAAAAACCTGGCCGCCGCGCTCGATCTCGCGCAGCACCGCGTCGCGGATGACGCCTTCGTCGTAGCGGCAGACGTGCGTCTGAATCGCCAGACGGTCGAGCGGCGGCGTCTCGATGACGCTCAAGTCGCGAATGCCGACGAGCGACATATGCAGCGTGCGCGGAATCGGCGTAGCCGTGAGGCTCATCACGTCCACCGTGTGGCGGAGCTTTTTGAGCCGCTCTTTTTGCGCGACGCCGAAGCGGTGCTCCTCGTCGATGACGACGAGACCCAGTTCTCTGAAGACGATGTCCTTTTGCAGCAGCCGGTGTGTGCCGATCACGATATCGACGAGCCCTTTGGATAGATCTTGCAGCACCTGCTTGGTCCCCGTGAACGTCTGAAAGCGGCTCAAGGTCTCGATCCGGATCGGGTAGTTGCGAAAGCGCCGCCGGAAAGTCTGCAGGTGCTGCTGGACGAGAATGGTCGTCGGAGCCAGCACCGCGACTTGTTTCCCGCTCATGACCGCGACGAAGGCCGCGCGCAGCGCGACTTCGGTCTTGCCGTATCCGACGTCGCCGCAGATCAGGCGATCCATCGGCGTTTTTTCGCCCATGTCTTTGAGCGTGTCGCGGATCGCCTTCTCTTGGTCCGGCGTCTCCTCGAACTCGAACGACGCCTCGAACTCGCTGTAGAGGTGGTCCGGCGGCGAAAACGCGTGGCCTTCGTTGACTTCGCGCGCGGCATAGAGCTCGACCAATTCGTGCGCCATCTCGAGGACCGATTTCCGCGTCTTGGCTTTGACCTTTTCCCAGGAAGTTCCGCCCAGCCGGTCCAGCGCCGGCTTGTTTTCTTCGCCGCCGATATATTTCTGGACGAGGTTGATGCGGTCCACCGGCAGATAGAGGCGGTCGCCGCCTTCGTATTCCAAATGGAGAAACTCGCCTTCGGTATCCGCGACTTTGAGAAATTTAAGCCCGCGGTAAATGCCGATGCCGTGATCCAGATGAACGATCGTGTCGTCCAGCTTGAGCTCGCTCAAGCTCGTGATGAAATGGCCGGGAGTGCTTCTCCTGCTTCCCGCTGTCGGTCTTTTTTTGCTGCCGAAGATTTCGTCGGCGGTGATAACGACCAGGCGCTCTTCGGGAAGGCGAAAACCCTGAGTTAAATTTCCCACCAATAATACGCGGGTCCTTTCTTCATTGCCGGACTTCATCAACGACCCCCCACCCTGCTTCAAAGAAAAATGCAGGTCATAGTGGGCCAGGAGATCTTTGAGCCGCGTCGCCTCGCTGCGCGTGGGCGCGACGATGAAAATCCGCTCGCCTTCCCATTCCTTGATGCGCGCCAGTAGGGGAGCGAGCGACGGTTCTTTATTCTGAAGCGAAGCCATCTCGGCGTGGAGATCGGTATTGACGTAGGCGTTGAGGACCATCGCGGCAGTGTATTCGGCTTGGCTTGGAGTGACGTCAAGCGACTGGCTCGCCAGTCGAGCCAACGGATCGAGGGCTCGTTCCCATTCCTTCGCGGTCAGATAAAGCCTTTCGCCCGGCGGCGCGAACCGTCCCTGCTCCTTGGCGCGCGCCGCCATCTGCTCGACCAGATGCTCGAAGCGCGCGGCCTCGGCGGAAACATGAGGAGGTTCGTCGATCCACAGCATCGTCTCGGTCGGCAAATACGAAAAGACGGTCGACAGCTCCGGGTAAAAATAGGGAACGAAGAATTCCATGCCGCCGAAGGGAACGCCTTCCCGTAGCGATTCGAGCAGCGAGTTTTTGTCTTTCCTATCCATCTCCAGGTCGGCGGCCCGCTTGTCGATCTCTCTGGCGATCGCCTCGATATCGTTCCGCCGGGTAGAAAACTCTTTCATCGGCAGGATGAGAAGCTCCTGAAGCTCTTTTTTCGAGCGCTGTGTGACGGGATCGAACTCGCGGATCGATTCCAGGCGGTCGCCGCCGAACTCCAGGCGCAGCGGGAGCGAATAGTCGGGCGGAAAAATATCCACGATGCCGCCGCGCACGCTGAAATCGCCGCGCTCTTCCACCAACGGAACGTTCTGGTATCCCCAACCCGCCAGGTGTTCGAGCAACCCCTCGCGCGCGCTATCCTCTCCAAGAACGAGATAGCGATAGGAGCGCTTCAGCGCCTCTTTGGGAATGACCTTCTGCATCAGAGCGGCCGGAGTCGAGACGAGAATCGGCGCCTGTCCTTCGAGCAGACGGTAAAGCCCTTCGAGCCGGGCGGCGATGCTGTCGGGGTGGGGCGAGAGATTCTCGAACGGCAGGATTTCCCAGGAAGGAAATAGATGAAGCCGTTTCTCTAGCGGCGCCGCCGCCGGCTCCTCGCCGAGAAAAAAGCCGAGGTCGAGAAAGAGCTGCTCGGCCTCGCGCGCCGTCGGCGCGATGACGACGATCGGCTCGCGCCGTCTTTCGGCGATGCGCGCTAGAAGGTAGGCCCGCGCGCCGCCTTGCAAGCCGCGAAGCCTCTTTTCTCCGGTCCAGCGACCGCCGATCAGCGGCTCGATATTTTCGCTCAGAGACATGGCTAAAAAAGTCCGAAGAATTGCATGGAAATTTTCGGGACGCTCGCAGCGGCCTGGCCGCTTTTATCGGTCTCGTTGGCCCAGGCCTCCATCGCCTGCATCAGGCCGGCCACTTTGATTCCGAGATAAACCGGCCGGTAGTTTTCCAGGCGAATCAGCGCCTGGCGCACCATGCGCGCCGGCCCTTTCGCCTCGTCGAAATCGCGCGCCAGGCGCAGCGCGGCGGCCAACTGGACGAGAGCTTCGAGGAACGGCTTGTGCGTCTGTTCCGCGCGCTGATAATATTCCTCCAACGCCTTGTGCGACTCGAAATAACGCCTTGCGTTGAACAGACGAATACCCTCTCGCAGCCGAGCATCCACGACGAAAACTCCGTTTAATCCAACTTAACAACTTCGACAGGGAGGCTCAAACGAAAAACTGGATTCTCTAGCGCCGTTGCAGTATCTTCTGACCATGGATGGATCGGTCGAAGCCTCCTATACCGTCCGCGGCTACTGCGCTTTATGCACGGCGCATTGCGCGACGATCACTACCGTCGAAAACGGCCGCGTCGTCAGGCTCGATCCGGATCATGACCACCCACATGGCGGCGTCATGTGCATCAAAGGCAAGGCCGCGCCCGAGCTTCTCTACCACCACGACCGGCTGGATTATCCGCTCAGGCGCACGCGGCCCAAAGGCGATCCGGACCCCGGCTGGCAGAGAGTCGGCTGGAATGAAGCGCTCGATGACATCGCCAAGAGACTACTAAAAATCCGCGAGCAACACGGCGCCCGGGCCGTCGCGTTGGTCAAAGGAACCAAGAGCGGCACGTCGCTCGATGACGCCGAGCGCTGGCTAGGCCGGCTGCTCTACAGCTTCGGCAGCCCCAACTGGGTCTCGACCACGCACGTCTGCAACTGGCACAGGGACACGGGTTTCAGCTATACCTTCGGCACCAATCTGCCGACACCCTATTTGGAGAAGAGCGGCGCGTTTCTCCTCTGGGGACATAATCCCAGCTCGACGTCTCTGATTCTGGCACACGACATCGTCGCGGCGAGAGCGCGAGGGATGAAAATAGTCGCTGTCGATCCGCGCCGCGTCGGCATCGCCGGCCAGGCGGATATTCTGCTTCAGGTTCGCCCAGGAAGCGACGGCGCGCTCGCGCTGGCGCTGATTCACGCGGTTCTGGAAGAGGGTTGGTACGACGCGGATTTTGTCCGGAAGTGGACCAACGGGACTTTTTTGCTGCGCCGCGACAGCGGCGAGATTTTAACCGAAGCGGACATCTCGGCGTCGGGCGCGCGCGGCCGCTACGTCATGTGGGATGAAATTTCGGACGGACCGGTGCTGTACGATCCCGCCTCCGGGATATCGGAGAAAGATCGTCTCCGGCCGCTGCTCTTCGCCGAGAAGTCCGTGCGCGGTGAGAACGGCGCGGAGATTCCCTGCGAGACAGTTCTCCAGGCTCTTGCCCGCACCGCCGCGCGCTACACCCCGGAGCGCGCCGCGCCGATCACCAGAGTTCCGGCGGAGAAAGTCTGGCAAGCGGCGCTGCTGCTGGCGCACAACCGGCCGCTGAGCATGTACATGTGGAACGGCGTCGGACAACACACCAACGCGACCCAGACGAGCCGAGCGATCGCCGTGCTCTACGCTCTTCTCGGCGACATCGACCAGCCGGGCGGCAACGTGGTCTTCCCCAAGCCGAAGCTGAACGTGGTCGACGGGAAAGAATTCCTGCCCAAAGATGCCGCGGCTGAGAGGATCGGTCTGGCGCAAAAACCGCTCGGCCCGCCGGCCAAGCCGGGCAACTGCGCCGCGTACGATATCTTTACGGCGATTCTCGACGAGAAACCCTATGCCGTCAAAGCGCTGCTCAACTTCGGCTCGAACACGGTGATGTCCACCGGCGACTCGCGCCGGGCGCGGGCGGCCTTATGCGCCCTGGAGTTTTCCGTCGCGACGGACCTGTTCATGACGCCGACGGCGGCGCTTTGCGATTACGCCCTGCCGGCGGCTTCTTTTCTCGAGACAAGCAATCTCTCGAACGGCTTCGAGCACCGGCGGCAGGGAAAACTACACCTGCAATACCGGCCCGCCGTCGTTCCGCCGCTGGGCGAGCGCCGCTCGGATACCTGGATCGTCTTCGAGCTGGCCAAGCGCCTCGGCCTCGCCGGGCGCTTCTGGAACGGCGACATCGAAGCCGGCTACGTCCATGAGCTCTCTCCGACCGGCATTTCGCTCGATCAGTTAAAAAATTCTCCGGGCGGAGTGACTGTCCCGATCGCACCACGCTACCAAAAACACGCTGAATTGAGTGAGAATGGAAAGTTCCGGGGCTTCGCCACGCCTTCGGGCAAGGTCGAGCTTTATTCGCACCGCTTCGCCGAGTACGGCTATCCGCCGCTCCCGGATTATCAAGAGCCGGCGATGAGTCCGGCGAGCCGGCCGGATATCGCCGGAGATTTTCCACTGGTGCTCACGAACGCGAAGTTCACGACTTTCATCCATAGCCAGCTCCGGGCGCTGCCCGCGCTGAGAAAATCGTCGCCGGAGCCGACGGCTGAGCTTCACCCGGAGACAGCAGCGACGTACGGAGTGAAGAACAAAGATTGGATGATCGTGGAAAGTCCCAGAGGCGCGATTCGCGTGCGCGCCCATGTGACAGACAGAATCATTCCCGGCGTCGTTTGCTGCCAGCACGGCTGGTGGCAGGAGTGCCGCTCCCTCGACCGACCAGGCTACGATCCATACGCCGATAATGGCGCCAATCCGAGCGTCCTTGTCGGCACGGAGCTGGCCGATCCCGTCAGCGGCTCGTTGCCCCACCGGTCTTATCTGTGCCGCGTCCGGCCGGCCGGATAGATTGCAAGCCCGGATTATTCACGATCAGCCCTCAAGCGCGAGCCGCTCCGGGCGAGGGCAATAGTTTCTGTGGCTCGAGGGCCGCCCTCGCCTGCCACCCCAAGGGGTGCTAATTCCATCTGCCAGGGGCCTGTGGTTCGACTTCGCTCACCACCCTGAGCCTATCGAAGGGCCGTGTGCTCCACGTCTCTGTGCCCTACCTACGCCCTTCGGGCTCGCGCTCTCGGGCTTTCTGCTTCCACGCGGGCACGGTTCCGCAGGGGCGAGGATGAAAGCCGCAGGCACAGGGACGCGGAGGTTAAATGGCTTGCGAGGTACTTGGCATCCCGGACATGGTGTTTCGATTGTTCGCTGCAGTGCGAATGTTTCGACAGAGTCCATGAGGCACTGACCTATTGCCTGCGGCTGGAAGACCCGCCCGCTGCGGAACCGGGGGAAATGACACTCCGTTGATAGGATCACCGGTGGTATGAATAATCCGGGCAAGTTTTCAGCCGGCACGGGAGTTTCTCGAAGGACCGATGCGTGAGACGGGAAGCATCAAGCGTACTTCAGAACTTCATTTAGACTCTCGCGCCGCGTAACACTGACGTATCGCATCGGGACGGAGAGAGACTCCCGGGCGGGCGACGTTTCAACCGCCCGACCAGAGCCGTTGATCGTATGCTACGACCCACTTGGCCGTGACCAGCCAGATGCACAAGTCGGAAAGCAGTAGCACAGCCGTCGAGAGCGCGAACGAAACCAGATAACTGCCGCTGAGGTCGAAGAAAAAACCGCCCAACCACGACCCCAAAGCGCCGCCGACGCCGACGCTGATGACCGAGTAGCCGAAAATAGCGCCGAACCCCTTGCCGGAAAAAATATCCGCGGCGAGCGCGGAAAAAATCACGGCTCTGGAACCGAAGCCGATGCCGAAAAAAATGACGTAGACATAGAGCAGCCAAGGTTGCGACGGATCATGGGCGATCATCAGAGCCGCGACGCCGACGAGTGTAGTCAGAATGTTGAGCGTGTAGGCGCCCTGCTTGGAAAACAGATCGGCGACGTAGCCGAATACCATCCGTCCCGCGGTGCTGGTCATGCCCATGAGGCCGAAGATGGTCGCGGCGTAGAGGCGGCTGTAGCCGATATCGACAACGTGCGCGATTTGATGCGTGACGATCACGGTCGTGCCGCCCGCGGCGAAGACCCGGGCGAAAAAGATCAACCAAAACTGGCCGCTCCGCAAGGCGAGCTTCGTGGTCCATTCATTGCCCGTCTTATTATCTTCGCCGCGCACCTCTCCGTAAGGCCCGCTGCGGTAAAAAGTCCACACTAGAGGAAGCAGGCCGATCACTACGATGAACGCGAGAATCTCCAGCGCGCGCTCCCATCCCCAGGTCGAAATCAACCACTCCGTGAAAGGCGCTATCAGAAGAATGCCCACGCCCGTGCCGGCGTAAACGACGCCCAATGCGGAAGCCCGCTTGGAAGAAAACCACTCGGAAATCAGCACCACATGGGGCACCATCCCCATGAAGCTGAGCCCCAAAGCGGAAACCAAGCCGAAGAAGATATAAAATTCCCAGAGGCTCTGAATCCGACTGCTGAGCAGCAAGCCCAGAGCCAGAAGCACGCAGCCTGCGCCGACGATCTTTTTCGGGCCGAAGCGATCTAAAAGATGGCCGACGACCGGCGAGATCACGGCGTCCACTATGAGCACGACCGAAAATACCCCCGCCGTGATCGCCCGGCTCCAGCCGAAAGAGTCCAAAAGAGCGACGTAGAAAACGCCGAATGACGAATTGAGACCGCGGGAAAAGCCCATCGTGATGAAGGCCAGAGCCGCGATGGCCCAGGGACGGGAAGGGGAGCGCATCTATATTTGCCGGTGAACTTGCAGCCTACGTTGACTTGAGAGGAATATCAGGGATCGTTGGGATGTAAAAGAAAAAAAAGAGGGAGGCGTCTCAAAGAGCGCCCCCCTCTGGATCGAACCTGAAGCCGTGTTACTTCGTTGCCGGCTTGGCTTCGGCCGGCTTCGCTGTCTTTTCCGCCGGCTTGGTCTCAGCCGCCTTGGCCGTCGTCGTCGGCTTGCTCTTCGCGATCGAGCGCAGAGTAAGCTTGCCCTCTGCTTCGCCATAGGCGACCTTCACGGTGTCTCCTACCTTGACCTTCGCCAATGATTCCTTTGCACTCGGGGTAGCGTCGGTGAACGTGAGCTCTTTGTCCTTGCTTTTCACCTTCGCGGTGCCCGCATTGGCATCGGCGGCGGTAAGCTCGCCGGTTGCGGTCTTCGCCTTCGCCGTCGTCTTCTTCTCCGCCGGCTTGGCTTCAGCCGGCTTGGCCGGAGCGGAAGACTTCATGCCCGCGCTTCCGGTGGTGCCGGTAGACCCGCTGCCCTGAGCGAGGGCAACGCCGGCGAACACAACCGTTACGGCAGCCACTGCAAACAACCTTAGGATACTTTTCATATATTCACCCCCTTTGTTCCATTTAGACGTTCGCGCGGGCGATCCATTCAAATGAACCTCCGTGTCCGGTTCCTTGCATTATCCCGCCCTCCCCTTAGCGTTAAGTTCAATGGATGTTTCAGGGTATGATGGTGGGTGAAAGTTAGCCGAAGAGTTTCAGCTGCTCCTTGGGTCTACGAAATTGCTCGCTGCTCAGGCCGGGCGATCTCTCTTCAATCCCGGCTTTCCTGCACGCTACGCGGAACAGATCGGCCATCTGTTCGGCGAAGATGCCCTCGCCCCTCATACGGCTGTTGAATTGCGGATCGTTTAAATTGCCGCCGCGGATCGTGCGAATGCGATTCAGCACCTTATTCTTTTTTTCGGGATAGTTCCGTTCCAGCCACTCTTCGAAGAGATCCTTTACCGCATGCGGCAGACGCAGCGCGACATAGCCTGCGTAGCGCGCGCCGGCCTTTGCGGCGGCCTGAGCGATCGCCGGGGCCTCGGAGTCCGTAAGTCCCGGGATCATCGGCGCTTGTAAGTAGCCGACGGGAATGCCCGCTTGAGATAGAGCGGAGATCGCGGCCAGACGCCGGGCGGGGCGCGAGGCGCGCGGTTCCATCACACCGGAAAGTTTTTCGTCCAGCGTCGTCAGGGAAATGAAAACCGCAGCGCATCGATGACGCGCCAGGTCGGATAAGATGTCGATGTCGCGCGTGACGAGATAATTTTTCGTCACAATCGTCACCGGGTTGCGAAATTCCAGCAACACTTGGAGGCATCGGCGCGTGAGCCCGAGCTTTTTCTCCGCCGGTTGATAGCAGTCGGTGACTCCGCTCATCGCCAAAACCCGCGGCTTCCACTTGGGGCTCGCCAGTTCTTTGCGCAACAATTCGGGCGCATCCGCTTTCACCATGATCTTGGTTTCGAAGTCCAGCCCGGCCGAGAAACCCAGATACTCGTGCGTGGGACGCGCGTAGCAGTAAATGCAGCCGTGCTCGCAGCCGCGATAAGGGTTGACGCTGGCGTCGAAGCCCACGTCCGGGCTATCGTTGTAGGCGATGATCGACTTGGAAGAGTCGGTAAGAAAGGTGGTCGCGGGAGAGGAGATTTCGTCGGCGGCGAGCGGCTCGGGGACCCGCTCGATTTTCTCGAAGCGGTTCTTCGGGTTATCGGCGGAGCCGCGGCCGCGAGGCGGAGACGGCGTCTTCATAGAAGATTCCCTAATGCCTAATACTACTCTCTTGACCGCGCCCGAGAGCCAGCGCCGTGAGGCCTCGCTTCCGCAATTATCCTGCTGCCGGCGGAGTTTCTGGGGCTGCCGGCGGCGGCGTGGCTGCGGGAGCGGCCGCCGGTGCAGGCGCCGCGGGTTCCGCCGCCTTGGCGGCCTGGGCCGTCTTGGTCTCGTGCGCCAAATGGCGCGTGAGCCGCTTCAGCCGCTTTATTTTTCTCTGGACCTTTTTAAGCTTCTTGGCATCGCCGGAGGAGGTCAATAGTTCGGCTTTCTGCTTTTTCAGCGCTCGAATATCGTGCTTGATCGAATGGATCGCGTTGGCGTCCTTATGGGTCTCGTCGTAAGCGATGCCTTTGGCCTTGGCGATCGCCTTGATCAATTCCTCTTTTTCCATTCCGCCGACGCCCTGAAGATCCGTCTCCGCCTTGGCAAGATCGCGCAGCTTCGGAATGGTAAGTCTTCTAAGCTCTTTCAGTTCCATCTACTGTTTCCTCCCGTCTGTAATCTGCTAACATACTTTACCGGAAAACCAAAATGGCGACGCAACCTAAAACAAATCCCGACTTCAAGGCGACGCGAGCCCGGGTAAAGGAGATCATCGAGCGTTTGGAAAAGGTCCATCCGGACGCCAAGCTCGCTCTCGACTTTACCAATCCGCTGGAGTTGCTCATCTCGCTGATTCTCGCCGCCCAATCACACGACAGTCTGGTGAACCAGATCACGCCCGCGCTCTTCGCCAAGTATCGCACCGCCAAAGACTACGCCGAGGCGCCGCTTGAGCAGCTCGGCGAAGAAGTCCGCCGGATCAACTTCTCGCGCGTGAAGAGCCGGCGCATCCAAGACTGCTGCACGGCGCTCGTTGACCACTTCAACGGCGAGGTACCGCAAAATCTCGACGACCTTCTAACGCTCCCCGGCGTGGGACGCAAAACCGCCAACGTTGTCCTCGGCAACGCGTTCGGCCGTCAGGCGATCGGCGTCGATACGCACGTGATGCGCCTCTCGCAGCGGCTCGGCCTGACCAACAATACGAACCCGGACAAGATCGAGTTCGATCTGATGCAACTGGTGCCGGAGGACAAGCGCGTGCGCTTCTGCCACTTGTTTCAGTACCACGGCCGGCGCGTGTGTGTCGCGAAAAAACCTAAATGTCCGGTCTGCGAGATCCAGGACCTCTGTCCCTATCCAAACAAGACGAAAGCCTAGGAGGTTTCGGTGACCTGACCTCTTGCCAGAAAAGAGTTTACGGAAAAGAGCACTATCGGAGATCTTCTCATCGATGGAGAATTTGAGTGCTTTACGCTCGAGGATTGTGTTCGGCCGGTCAAGATCAAGGGCATAACGGCGATACCGGCAGGCACTTACGAGGTGGTCATCAATTTTTCCGAGCGCTTCAAACGGCCGCTGCCGTTTCTGTTGAAGGTGCCGGAGTTCGAAGGCGTTCGCATTTACCCAGGAAATACGGACGCGGACACTGAAGGATGTATCCTCGTCGGCAGGATGAAGCAGCCGGATTTCATCGGCGAGAGCAGGGTCGCCTTTGAGGCTCTGTTCACCAAAATGCAGGACGCCGCCACAAGAGAAAAAATATTCATTGAGATAGTGGATAACAAGGAGTGACTGAAACCTTAATAGCAATAGCGAAGACTTTACCGAATTGCCTTCGCAAACCCGCGTAGCGTCTCTTCGCGGCTGCCGCCCGGCGGGCTGTAAGGGATAATGGCGATTTGTTGTATGCCGGATTTTTTGAGTCGCTCGACCTGAGCGCGGCATTCGGCGACGGTGCCGGCGATGGCGAACTTGTCTACCAGCCAGTCGGGAATCACCTCGGCGTGGTTTGCCTCTTGATCCATGTGGTGGTAGTAGTCGTAGGTTTTGCGGATCTCTTCCAGCACTTTCTGTTCTTTCGCGTCGAGCACGTACGGCTGCGGATGCGCGACCACGCGCGCGACGTGCGCTTTAACCGCGTCTTTGGCCGGCGCCTGATCCGAGACCGCGCACGGCACCCAGAGAACGAGATGGATGTCGCTCAACTCCCGTCCCGCGGCCTTCGCGCCGGCCTCGATCTTTTCCTTCGCCTGGCGCAGATATTCGTCGGCGACGCCGACGAGTACGATGATGCCGTCGGCGATGTGGCCGGAAAGCTCCAGCATCTTCGGCCCGCTCGCGGCGATGTAGATGGGAATTTTATTTTTGCTGGGATGCTTCAGGTGAATCTTCCCGGTCTCCAATTGGACTTCTTCCCCGCCGAGCAGCGCGCGCATCTGGCGGATCGTCTTTTCGAAATAGCCGAGCTTCGCCGGCTTCATTCCCATCGTCTCGACCGAGCTGTCGCCTAGACCGATGCCGACGATAAAGCGCCCCGGCGCCAGCTCTTCCAGCGTGGCATAGGCGCTGGCGACGACCGACGGGTGGCGCGTCAGCGGATTGGTGACGCCGGTGCCGAGCTTGACCCTGGTCGTGTTCAACGCCGCGGCGGCCATGTTGACGTAGGCCTCGCGCCAAATTAAATGGGAATCGCCGATCCAGACGTGGCTGAAGCCCAGCTCTTCGGATAGCTTGGCGAGTTGGATCATCTTCTGAAGCGGTTCAGTGGGAAACAGGCCCACGCCGAATTCCATAATTTTCCTTTCTCTCACCCTCGTCCTCTCCCTGAGGGAGAGGGAAGGGGAGAGGGTATCTTTTCTACCGCTACACGCTCGGGCGGCGGGGTTTGCTGGCTTCTGCCGGCGACGCGGATCTCGCCGTCGATGATCACCATCGAGATGCCGGGCAGATCGCCCTTGGCGAAGGAGTCGAGCGCGTCCTTCGCCACCGAGCCGGTGATCTTGTGCAGCAGGACGATGTCCGCCGGCCGGCCTTCTTCGATCAAGCCGACGTTGAGGCCGTGCGCGCGGCCGACGTTGCCGGTCGCCATGCAGATCGCCGCCTCCGGCGGCACCTCGCCGACCGAAGACAAAAAGGCGATCTCGCGCAAGATGCCGCGCGGAATGATACCGGTCCCGCCTGGCGTGTCGGTGCCGATGAGCACGCGGTGGTAGGCGTTGTGCGCTTTGACGGCGCGGACGAGGCTCAGCGCCATGCGATAGTTGCCGGAGCTGCAAATCTCGACGTGATAATCGGTCTCGGCAACGATCCGAACCATCTCCGCCTCGGCCATCGGAATCGGTCCGCCGGTGATGTGGCCGATCACGTCCGGCTTGATCTTGTTCACGATCTTCCAGCCGGCGATCTGGCTCACCCCAGAGCGCGACACGCCGCCCGAATGAATCTTCACTTTGATGCCGCGCACCCGCGCCCACTGGACGTAACGCCCGGCTTCGCCGTTGGGTAAGAGGCTGTAATCGTAAAAAATAAACTTCACGAGGCGGATGCCGGCCGCGGCGATCTCGTCGAAATCCTTTTCCATGAGCCCGGGCACCAGCAAAAGCGTGCCGGCGAAAACTTTGACGCCCGAAGGGCGAAGGTTGTCGTAGCAGCGCTTGGTAACAAGCGCGAGCGCAAGCGCCGTGCGCGCGTCGGGCGGCAGCGGCAGGCCGGGCAGATGTAATTCGCCGGCCGAGATGAGCGCCGTCACGCCGCCGTGCATGTAGTTGGTGATCCACGTGAGCGAGTTCTGCGCCGGCGTGTATTCGCCGATCGAGGGATGCGAATGGGAATCGACGAGGCCGGGAATCGCGGTGATCCCCTGGGCGTCGATGACTGCGTCCGCGCGCTCGCCGATGCCGTTGCCGATCACGCGGACGATGCCGTCTTCGACGTAAATCGAGTCGGCGCGGCGCAGAGGGTTTTTCAGATCGCCGGTAACCACCGCGCCGATGTTTTTGATCAAGAGGGACGACATAGATCGCGAAGAAGCGGACTATACCAAAGCAGACAGGGAAGACAAAGCGTACGAGAAAATTCAATAAGACCGGATCTCGATCTCGTTGCCGTCCGGATCGTGAAAGTAGACCGAAGTGGCCCGGCCGCGCGCGCCCCAGCGCGAGATCGGCCCATTCAGGATGGCAACGTTATGACCCTTCAAGTAATCCACGATCCCGGAGAAATCTTCTTTCTCGACCACCAGGCAAAAGTGGTTGAGATTGCGCTGCAGGTTTTCGCCGTTTCCCGGCGAGGCGCTGCTGTCCTTCAACCGCGCGAGGTCGATGATCGTATGCTCGTTGATGCGCACCGAGGGGAAGCCGATCTTGCCGGCGCGGAACTCGTCCAGCCGCTCGATCTTGAGGCCCAGCACGTTGGCATAGAAATCGAGCGAGCGGTCGATGTCTTTGACGTTGAGGACAATGTGGTCAAGCTCGGTGACTTTTATCGGCTTCATACGTGGTCTCCTTTTCCATTTCCGATCGCGGCCATCTGCTCAAGCAGCGTTTTCACCTCACTGGGCGCGCCGACCGTGATCCTCAGGCAATCATGAAGCCCCGGTTGATCGAAATAGCGGACGAGAATTCTCCGGCGCTTTAGCTCTTCGTACAGCTCTTTTTGATTCTCCCCCTCCCGGCGGGCCATCACGAAGTTCGCCTGAGAAGGATAGACCCGAAAGCCCATCTTTTTAAGACCCGCGGTCAATTTTTTCCGGCTCTTCTGAATTCGCCGGACGTTGCGACGCATCCACGGTAGATCGCCGAGCGCCTCGGCCGCCGCTATCTGACTCAGACGATTCACATTATACGAATCTTTGACCTTGTTCATCCCCGCGATGATTTCTTCGGCGGCGAAGGCGAGGCCGATGCGCATGCCGGCCAAGGAGAAGGATTTCGAGAAGCTCCTGAGCACGACGATATTCGGATTGCTCTGAAGCAGTGAAATGGCCGAGACCTTCCCGCCGTCGGCAAAATCGATGTACGCTTCGTCCACCGCCAGGACGCCGGTGATCGTCCGGGCCAGTCTTTCGATCGCCTCGAGCGGGAGCAAAGTCCCGGAGGGCGAGTTGGGATTGCAGACGAAGGTCAGCGCCGCCGTCTGCGAAAAAAGCTCCTCGGGCATGGAAAAGTCGGCCGGATAGGGAATCGCCACCTTGACCCCTTCCTGAATCGCTATCAGAGTGTCATAGAGACTGTAGGTCGGCTCGGGATAGAAGACCCGGTCATGCGCGCCGACAAAACAGCGCATCAGGATCGACAACAGCTCGTCGGAACCGTTTCCGACTATTATATTTTGCGGCGAAACGCCGTATGTAGAGGCTGCAACCGATCGAAGGCCGTCGCTCGAGAGCAACGGATAAAGACGGAGTGAACGGTCGGCGGCCTTTCGCAAGGCGGAAAGGACGCGCGGCGAAGGCGGGTAGGGATTCTCGTTCGTGTTGAGCTTGATAAAATCGCCCTCGCGCGGCTGTTCACCCGGGACATAACCCTGGACGGCGGCAATATTGCTTCTGAAGCGGTAAGACATAACTATCCGATTCTAAGTTAAAGCCGACGGCCAAGCAAATCACCAGCTTCCAAACCAAACCGGGTTTTGCTAAAATGTCATCGATGTCAAAAAGGCGTATAGCGACCGGCATTGATGGGCTCGATCCGTTGTTGGAAGACGGTTTCCTGCGGGAGAAGTCGTATGTCGTCACAGGCGACGCCGGGACGGGTAAAACCACCGCTTGCCTGCAATTTTTACTGAAGGGACTCGTAAACGGCGAGAAAGGCGTCTACGTCACCGTTGATGAGCGGCCGAGCGATATCCTGGACTCCGCAGCCTCTCTGGGTTGGGACTTGCAACCTTATGTTCAGGACAAACGGCTGGTCATACTGGATGCTTCGCCTTATTTCAGCGCCCGGGCCGGCGCCGTCAGCCAAAGAGAAGTGGACGTTCAACGAATCGTCACGGACCTCGCAAGCCATACCAGCAGAATGCAAGCGCAGCGGCTGGCCATCGATCCCGTGGGTCCCCTGATCAGATCCGATACCTCCGCGGGCCGTTCCGAAGAGCAAGCCAGGCTGCTGATTCAACTGTTGCAAAGTCAACTGCAAACCACCAATCTGCTCAGTTCCCACTCGAGACGGGACCAGGAAACCAGCAGCATCGAGGAATTTCTCGCAGCCGGAGTTTTTGCCCTAAGGATGGTCCGGCTGGGCGAAAAATTCATCCGCACTCTGTGGATCAAGAAGATGCGCGGCACCGCCGCCGAGCCCGCCGAATATGAGTTCAATATCTCCAAGGGAAAGGGCATCGTGTTGACGTCACAGATCCTCCAGCCCCTGGAAGAAGCTCTGCGGCCTTTCCAGGTGGTCGACGGCTCTTCCAACGGAAGGCAAGAAGAGCCTCAGAAAGAAACGCTACAACCTTTCGAGCCCGAAAAGTCCCCTGAAAAGTAAGGGCTCCCGCCGACATTGCGGCCTCCCCCGCGACGACGAGTTCCCAAATATTTTTTCCTTAACCTTCCTTGACGCGTCATTTTGACGTGATTAAATTTCTTTCGTCATGCGATTGGATAAGCTCACCGTAAAATCTCAAGAGGCCTTACAGAACGCCCAATCCCTGGCGGAAAAGCGCAACCATCAGGCGATCGACGTGGAGCACCTGATGATGGCGCTCGTCGGCCAAAAAGAGGGCGTCGCCTTTTCTCTATTGCAGAAGCTGGGCGTCCCGCTAACGACTCTGGTCGATCGGGTCCAGAAAGCCCTCGACCGTATTCCCCAAGTAACCGGCGCCTCCGCCGGACAGACCTACATAGCTCCACGGCTCAAAAAAACCATTGAAACGGCCGAAAGCGCGGCCCAAGGACTCAAAGACGAGTACGTCTCGATCGAACACCTGTTGATGGCCATGGGAGAGGACGACGGCGAAGCGGGAAAAATTCTCCGCGAGCTCGGCGTCTCCAAAGACCGGATCCTGAAGGCCCTGGTGGACATTCGCGGGTCACAGCGAGTCACCGATCCCAATCCCGAAGAAAAATATCAGGCGCTGGAAAAATACAGCCGCGATTTGACCGATCTCGCGCGCAAAGGAAAACTCGATCCCGTGATCGGCCGCGACGAGGAGATCCGCAGGGTCATCCAGGTGCTCTCGCGCCGGACCAAGAACAATCCGGTGCTGATCGGAGAACCGGGAGTCGGAAAAACCGCCATCGTCGAGGGGCTCGCGCTCAGAATCGTGAACGGCGACGTCCCCGAAGGATTGAAGAACAAACGGCTCGTGGCTCTCGACATGGGGGCTTTGGTGGCGGGAGCGAAATTTCGCGGCGAATTCGAAGAGCGGCTGAAGGCGGTCCTTAAAGAAGTCACCGAAGCGGAAGGCCAGATCATTCTGTTCATCGACGAGCTTCACACGCTGGTCGGCGCGGGCGCGGCCGAGGGCGCCATGGACGCCTCGAACATGCTCAAGCCCGCGCTCGCCCGCGGCGAGCTGCGCTGCGTCGGTGCCACGACGCTCGACGAGTACCGCAAGCGGATCGAAAAAGACGCGGCGCTCGAAAGAAGATTCCAGCCGATCGTGGTGCCCGAACCGTCGGTCGAAGATACCATCGCGATCCTCCGCGGGCTCAAAGAACGATACGAAGTCCATCACGGCGTGCGCATCATCGACAGCGCGATCGTCGCCGCCGCCACGTTGTCGCACCGCTACATCACCGACCGCTTCCTACCCGATAAGGCGATCGATCTGATCGACGAGGCCGCGTCGCGCCTCAGAATCGAGATCGACAGCATGCCGACGGAGATCGACGAGATCGAGCGCAAGATCCTGCAGCTCGAGATCGAGCGCCAGGCGCTGAAACGCGAGAGCGACAAAGCATCGAAGGAGCGGCTCACCCGCCTGGAGAAGGAGATCGCCGATCTGCGCGCCCAATCCGACGAGCTGAAAGCTCATTGGAAACAAGAAAAAGAGGCGATCCAGCGGATCCGCGCTTTGAAAGAGAAGATAGAAGCGACCAAGGTCGAAGAGCAACAGGCGCAGCGTAGCGGCGATTTAAACCGCGCCGCCGAGCTCCGCTACGGCGTTCTCACACAGCTCAACAAAGAGCTGGAGGCGGAGAACCGCAAGCTCGTCGAGCTACAAAAAACCCGCAAGATGCTGAAGGAAGAGGTGGACGCGGAAGACGTGGCCGAGGTGATCGCAAAGTGGACGGGAATTCCGGTGTCGAAGATGCTGGAAGGGGAAGTTCAGAAGCTCCTCAAGATGGAAGATCGTTTAAAACTCCGCGTGATCGGTCAAGACCCGGCGATCCAGGCGGTTTCGAACGCCGTGCGGCGCGCGCGCGCCGGCCTACAGGACCCGAACCGGCCCATCGGCTCGTTTATCTTTCTAGGTCCGACGGGCGTAGGGAAAACCGAGCTGTGCCGCGCCCTGGCGGAATTTCTTTTCGACGACGAACAGGCGATGGTTCGCCTCGATATGTCCGAGTTCATGGAAAAGCACTCGGTCGCGCGGCTGATCGGCGCGCCTCCGGGCTATGTCGGCTACGAAGAGGGCGGCTACCTCACCGAAGCCGTCCGGCGCCGGCCTTACTCGGTCGTTCTCTTCGACGAGATCGAAAAGGCCCATCCCGACGTTTTCAACGTGTTGCTGCAAATTTTGGAAGACGGGCGCTTGACCGACGGTCAGGGAAGGACGGTCGATTTTAAGAACACCGTGATCATCATGACCTCCAACCTGGCGACCCAGTTTATTCAGGATCTCGGCCACAGAAACCGCAAAGAGATGGAGCGGCGCGTAACCGAGGCCCTGCGCGAGGCTTTCAAGCCGGAGTTCCTCAACCGGATCGACGAGATCGTCATCTTTAACCCGCTGGGACGGGAAGAGATCAAGCAGATCGTGGATATTCAGTTGAAGCGTCTGCAGCGGATGCTTGCCGAACGAAAGATCAGGCTCGAAGTGACCGAGGCGGCAAAGGCGTTTCTTGCCGACAAAGGCTATGATCCGATCTATGGAGCGCGTCCGCTGAAGCGAACCATCCAGAAATTGATTCAGGATCCCCTGGCGATGAAAATTCTTTCAGGAGAATTCAGCGAAGGAGACAAGGTCACGGTCGATTCCGACGGAAGCGAGCTTGTCTTCCGCCGCGGCGGCAACACTCACGATCAACCGTCCGAAGCGGTCCTCCACTGACGCCTGCTTCCCCGCACCGCACCGGGAATTTTATTTACATAGAAACCATTCCCCGGTTCCTCAGGGGCGAGCCTTCAATCCGCAGGCTCAGCCTGAGGCTGATCCGCCTCTGGCGGAATAGGTCAGTGCCTTGAGAATTCTGTCGAACCGTTCGCCCTGCACCTACCAACCGAAATACCTGTGTCCGGTCTGCCAAGCACCACGCCAGTCATTGGGCCTCCACGTCCCTGTGCCTGCGGCTTTCAGGCTCGCCCCCTCGACCCGTGCCCGCATGGAGGCGAAGCAGCCCGAGAGTGCGAGCTTGGAGGGCGAGGGCACAGGGACGTGCAGTGACACGGCAGGCCCCAGCCTATGGAGTAAGCACTATTGGGTGGCCGGCGCGGGCGGCCTTCGAGGCAGAGAAACTATTGACCTCGCCCGGAGTGGCTCGCGCTTGAGGGCTGATCGCGTGAATAATCCCGGTTGTTCACTCTCCTTCCAAGTTTCGCAAGTTTCCTTTCCTTGTTTATGCTATAGGACTGTGGTTCCTGTAGCACGCCATTACCCGACATCGTCCGTGGAAGACGCACAAAAAAAGGCGAACTTGGGCTTGGCGCCGATCGCCAACTCGGTTGTTATCGTCATGTTCGCGCCGCTGGCTGGTTGGGTTTCGGATCGGATCGGCTCGCGCCTGCTTTGCACCACAGGCGCAGTTTGCATCGTGACGGCGCAGTTTTTCATCGCGTCGCTCGATCTCGACGCCACGGCCCTCCGGGTCATGGTTCCGCTGGCGCTTACCGGCCTCGGTTGGGCGATGTTCAATTCCCCGAATCAAAGCGCGATTCTTGGCTCGGTGCCGAAAGACAAGATCGGCGCGGCTTCGGGGATGACGGTCACGACCGGCCGCATCGGCGGCGCGTCCGGAATTGCGTTCGCCGCGGCCATCTTTACTTACGGCCTAGCCGCCGCAGGATTGAGCCAAGAGCAAATTGAATCGCCGCAAGCCTGGAGCGCGGCGCCCGATATTTTTCTCAAGAACTTCAATCATACAATCCATTTCATCAACTTTTTCACTCTGCTGTCGGTTTTTTTCTCCGCCGTGCGCGGCGGGAAGCAACCGGCCCATAGCTAGAGGCGGCGATGCGCTCGTATCTTCACCTCGATATGGACGCTTTCTTCGCCTCCGTGGAGCAGGCGGTCAGGCCGGAGCTCAAAGGCAAACCGGTCATCGTCGGGGGAAAAAGCGGCAAGGGAGTCGTGACTTCGGCATCTTACGAAGCGAGAAAGTACGGCGTTCATTCCGCGATGCCGGGCTTTCAAGCGCGAAGGCTTTGTCCGCGAGGAATATTTCTAGCCAACCGGCACCGACTCTACAGCCAATACTCGGAAAAAGTATTCGCGATTCTCAGACAGTACTCGCCGGTTGTCCGCGCGATCTCGATCGACGAAGGCATCGTCGATCTCACCGGAACGGAAAAGCTGTTGGGCCCGCCGCTGAAGACAGCAGGACGGATCATCCGGCAGATAAAAACCGAACTGGATCTCCCAGCCTCTGGTGGTCTCTCAACCAGCCGCGTCGTCGCCAAGATCGCGGCTACTCTGGCCAAGCCGAACGGTTTGATCCATGTCTTGGAGAGCACGGAAGAATCCTTCTTATCGCCATTGGCCGTGTCGCTGGTACCGGGCGTCGGCCCCAAGGCCGAGAAAGAGCTGCTCCGCCGCGGGATCAAAACCATCGGCGATTTGCTGCAGCGCCCCGAGCTCAAGAGAAGGTTCTTCGATTTTGATACCGGAGGCGCCCGCCACCGGGCGCGCGATCACTCGATCGGGAACGAGACCACCCTGGACAAACCGTTAGCACGAATCGAAGATATGGAAAAGGTCTTGTGGGAGCTTGTCGAGGAAGTGGGGAAGAGGCTCCGGCGCGAGCAACTCTTTGCCCGCTGCATCACGGTAAAAATCCGCTACAGCGATTTTAAGACCATCACCCGGTCGCGGACGCTTAAGAGTCCGACCTGCTTCGACCGGCAGATCTTCCAGGTGGCCGGCGATCTCTTGAACAGAAATCTTTCCCCGGATCGTCCGGTCCGGCTCCTCGGCGTCAGCGCCAGTTCGCTTTTAAGCACGGGCTGGCAGGAATCTCTCTTCGATGTCGACGAGCGCCGCTCCTTGGAAAAATTGTATCGCGGCATCGATCGCCTGCGCGACAAGTACGGCGAGGACGCCATTGGCGCTGCGACGCCGCGCAACAAGACGCGTTGACTTTTAGACGGCAACCCTCTTAGAGTTTCATTACGGAAATCGATGTCGATTCCTTAACCATGACCAATCCTAATCATCCCTTTCTCGCCGCCTGCCGCCGTCAGAAGACTCCTTACACCCCGGTGTGGCTGATGCGTCAGGCCGGACGCTACATGCCGGAGTACCGCAAGCTCAGAACGGAGTTTTCGTTTCTCGATCTGTGCAAGCGGCCCGATTTGGCCGCGGAGATCACTATATCTCCAGTGAACCGGCTCGGCGTCGATGCCGCGATACTTTTCGCGGATATTCTGCTGATCCTCGAGCCGATGGGATTGGGGCTGGAGTATTCGAAAGACGACGGCCCGGTCATCGAGGCTCACATTCGCAGCCGCACCGACGTCGAACAGCTTCAGGAATTCGAACCGGAAGAAGCCTTATCGTACGTCATGGAGACCATGCGCAGGAGCCGCGCGGCGCTCGGCAACAAGCTGCCTCTCATCGGATTTTCCGGCGCGCCGTTTACTTTGGCGTCGTATATCGTCGAGCGCGGCGGCTCGCGCAACTATCTCCTCACCAAGAGACTCATCTACTCCGACCCAGGCGCCTGGCGCGCCCTGATGGAGCGCCTTTCAACAGCCGTCGGAAAATATCTCAACGCCCAGATCGCCGCCGGCGCCGACGCGGTCCAGCTTTTCGACAGTTGGGCCGGCTGTCTTTCGCCCGATGATTATCGGAAATATGTCCTTCCGTACACGCGGGCGACAATCGCCGCCATCACACCGGGAACGCCGGTCATTCACTTCAGCACCGGGACGGCAGGGATGCTCAAGCTCGTCAAGGAAGCCGGCGGCGACGTCATCGGCCTCGACTGGCGGATCCATCTGGATGAAGGTTGGGCGGCGGTCGGAAACGATGTCGGAATCCAGGGGAATTTGGATCCGGCGGCCCTGCTGGCAAAACCCAAAGAAATTCGCTGGCGTGTCGAAGATATTCTAAAACGCGCTGGCGGCAAGCCGGGACACATCTTTAATCTGGGGCACGGGGTATTACCCGAGACTCCGGTCGAGCACGTGATTGCGATGGTTCAAGCCGTGCACGAGCTTAGCGCGAGGTAGTAGCGGCATGGCGCTCGACTATGACGCGGTCCTGCTGCTCGCCTTCGGCGGCCCGACGGCGCCGGAAGAGATCCGGCCCTTCCTCGGGCGCGTTCTCAGCGGCCATCCCGTCCCGCAGGCCCGCATCGAAGAAGTCGTGCGCCACTATGAAGCCGTCGGCGACCGCTCGCCGCTGAACGACATCACTTTTCTCCAGGCGCGCGCACTGGAGGATATTCTCAAGCAGCTCGGCTTGCCGCTTCCCGTGTATGTCGGCTTCCGCCATGCGAGGCCGTTGATCCCGGAAACGCTCGATCGAATGGAAGATCGCGGTGTGAGGAGAGCGCTGGGTTTTATTTTATCCCCGCATCAGACCGAAGCGAGCTGGCAGCGGTATCAAGAAACCGTAGCCGAGGCGCGAAGCGAGATAGGCGCGTCCGCTCCGGCGATCGATTATTGTCCCGGCTGGCACAGCCATCCACTTTTCATTCAAGTATGGGCGGACCAGATCGAGGAGGAGATGGAAAAAGCTACGAAGCGCTCGAATATCCCGCTTATTTTCACCGCTCACAGCGTCCCCGCGGCGATGGCCGAGCGCTCGCCTTATGTCGAGGAGATTCAGGAGAGCTCTTCTCTCGTAGCAGCGCGCCTCGACCACCCACGCTGGTCGATCGCCTACCAGAGCCGGAGCGGCAATCCGGGCGAGGTGTGGCTGGAACCGGATATCTTGACGGCGCTTCAGAGCGTCGCCGCCGAAGGCGCGACGGAAGTTATCGTCGCGCCGATTGGGTTTGTCGCCGATCACGTCGAAGTGCTTTACGATCTCGACATCGAAACTAAACAGAACGCCGAGAAACTGGGGCTCAAGTTTTTGCGCGCCGGCGCGCCCAACGACCACCCGACCTTTATACGCATGATGGCCGACGTGATTGAAGCGACGCTTTCCGGGAATTCGCCGATCGCCCGATGACCCCTCGGATCATCGTCGTCGGCGGCGGCATCTCGGGCCTGGCGGCGGCCCACCGCCTGGCCGAACTCACTGCAGAGAATCATCTCGGTTTGGAGATCGCTCTGCTCGAAGCCGGCGAGCGTCTCGGCGGCTGCATCATGACGGAGCGCGTCGGCGATTTTCTCGCCGAGGCGGGTCCGGACTCGTTCATTTCCGAAAAACCGTGGGCGCTCGACTTATGCGAGCGCATCGGTCTCGGCCCGCGCCTTACCTCTACAAACGCCGCGCGACAGAGCGTCTCGGTCGTTCATACTGGGCGCTTGGAGCCGCTACCGGAAGGTTTTCTGCTCATGGCGCCGACGCGCATCCGGCCCTTCATAACGACACGGCTTTTTTCCTGGCGCGGCAAGCTGCGCATGGCCTCCGAACTCTTTCGGCCGCGCGGCGCCGCTCATGAGGACGAGAGCCTGGCCGCTTTCGTGCGCCGCCGTTTTGGCCGTGAAGCTTTGGAGCGTGTGGTCCAGCCATTGATCGGCGGCATCTATGCCGCCGATCCGGAAAAACTCAGCCTGGCCGCGACCATGCCGCGCTTCTTGGAAATGGAGCGCGCCTGCCGCAGCGTCACCTGGGCGATGTGGCGCGAGCAGCGCCGCCGCACGCTCACCCGTCAGCCGGAAAGCGGAGCGCGCTGGAGTCTTTTTCTCTCGCTGTTGGGCGGCATGCGGGAATTGGTCGACACCCTCGCCGGTCGTCTGCCGGATCGAAGCGTGCAGCTGGGCGCGCACGTCATCGGCCTTACGTGGAGCAGCGCAAAGAAAAACTGGGTCGCCGCGACCAATCGCGGCCAGCTCGAAGCCGACGGCGTGATCCTGGCGACGCCGGCCTATGCTGCCGCGGCGATGCTTTCTTCGGTCGCGCCTGAGTTGTCTCAAGAGCTGCGCGAGATCCCCTACGGCTCGACCGCGACGGTGAACCTGGCGTATCGCGAGAACGAGATTCCACCCGCTCTGGGCTTCGGCCTGATCGCGCCGGCCGTCGAATCGCGGAAAATCCTCGCCTGCACCTTCAGCAGCGTAAAATATCCCGGAAGAGCGCCGGATGGATTCGTCTTGCTGAGGGCGTTCGTCGGCGGCGCGTTGCAGCCTTTTTTATTTGAGCAGGACGACGCGGCCATGGAAGCCGGCGTGCGGCAGGAGCTGGCGGAATTGTTGGGCATAACGGCGGAGCCGTTATTCCGCCGCATCCACCGCCACCCGCGCTCCATGCCGCAGTACCCCGTCGGCCATCTCGCACGAGTAGAGCGGATAGAAGAGCAGGTGAAGAAGCTCCCCGGCCTGGCGCTCGCGGGAAACGCTTATCGCGGCGTCGGCATCGCCGACTGCGTTCACAGCGGCGAGAGGGCCGCCGAGAATTTGCTGCGCGCGATTGAAGAAGAAGTAGCGACCTAAAGGGGCGGCGCTGAGACCGCGGCGCCGGCGCTGTCGTACACTTCGACCGCGCCGTACTTCGCCAACATCGGCTTGATCTTGCGGCCGTCGCCGACGGCGACCAGTTGCAGCGTTTCCGGGTTCAAGTATTTGCGCGCGACGCGCTGGACATCGTCGGCGCTGACCGCCACGATCTTGGCCGGATAGGTGTCCCAATAGTCGTCGGGGAGATGGTAGATTTTCCGCGTGAGCGCGAACGAGAGCACGCGCGCCGGCCGTTCGAGCGACAACGCGAAGCTCGCCACCACGGATCTTTTGGTTTCCTCAAGGGGACCGTCGGTTACTTTTTCCTCGCGCACGCGGCGAATCTCGTAAAAAAATTCCTTCAGCGCGCCCTCGGTGACCTCGGTGCGCATGTTGCCGCCGGCGCGCCACGGACCGGGATATTCCAGCGCGCTGAAACTGCTGTAAACACCGTACGTATAGCCCTTCTCCTCGCGCAGGTTGAGAAAAAGACGCGACGCCGATCCGCCGCCTAACAGATGGTTCAACACGACCATCGGGATGTAGTCCTCGCTGCGGCGGTCGATGGCGATGTCCCCCAGAATCACCGTCGTCTGCACGGAGTCGGGGCGATCCACGAGATAGATTTTGCGGGCGGAGGCGGGAGCGGGGTTCGGCGGCAATGTTTCTTTCACCTCGGCCGTCCGCCAGTCGCCGAGAAATTGTTCGAGCTTGGGGATCAACTCGGCGGGCCGGACATCGCCCGCGATAGCCAAAATAGAATTGCGCGGAGAATAGCGTTCGCGGTGCCACGCCGCAAGGGCTTCGGGAGTAAGCGCTTCCACCGCTTCGGCGGTCGGCGAGACGACCGCCGCCGGATGGCTGCCGAAGACGGCGCGGCTGAAGCGCTCTTCGGCGAGAAAGCCCGACGACGATCTCTGCTGGCGTAGCTGGACCTTGAGACGCTGCTTCTTGCGCGCCAGCTCGTGAGCCGGAAAAGCGGGATGCAACAGAATATCTTTGAGCAAGGCAAACCAGGCGTCGAAGTTGGCGCTCAATCCCGATGCGCCCAGTACGACATCCGGAGAGCCAAAACCGGAAGCGGCCCACGATGTAGCGCCCAGCCGGTCCAGCTCTTCGGCGATTTGCTCGCTGGTGCGCGTTTTCGTGCCTTCGCGGAGCATCTCCGCGGTGGCGCCGGCCAAACCGGGGGAGCCCGGCGGCTCGAACAACGCACCGGCACCGCGCAGGCGCAGCTCGGCCTGAACCGCGGGGAAGCGGTGGTCTTCCACGATCAGCACTGCGAGACCGTTCTTGAGCTTGGTCTCGACCGGTTTGGGAATCTTCACTTGAAGCACGGTCTTCGAAACCGGTGCTTTGTTCTTGCGCTCAACTTTCGACAGTGGAGTGGCGCCTTCCTGGCCGAAGGCCTTCATCGACGCCCATGGAAAGGAGGCCGCCATGGCGATCATCGTGAGGAAGCACAAGAAATTTTTACAGCGATTGAACATCCGTTTTGCTCGGCTATTTAGAAACCGGCGTGGATTTGGCTTTGGGCGCCGTTATCACCACGGTACGGTTCGTTTCTTTGAGATAGGCGCGGCCGACGCGCTGGAGATCGTCGTTCGCAATTTGGGCGATTTTCGACAGAACCGTATTGATCAGTCTCGGATCGTTGTAATAAACCGCGTATTGGCCGAGCAGGCTGGCGCGCGTCCGCGTACTGTAGAGAGACTCGATCTGCTGTCGTTGTGACTGCATCCGCACTTTCTCCAGCTCCCACTCCGCCACCGGCTCGCTGGCGAGACGCTCCAGCTCTTCATAGACGATCTTTTCGATCTCCGGAACGCCGTCCACGGTCCGGGCCGAAATGGAAATCTGAAAGAGCGACGGCCCGCGCCGCTCGTGCGGCCCGGCGGACACGCTCACCGCGAGCTCTTTTTCCTTGATCAGTTTTTTATAGAGACGCGAGGACGCGCCGGCGGCGAGAACGTCGCCCAGCACGTCGAGCGCGTACCAATCGGGCGTGTTGCCCGGCGGAATCTTATAGACGATGTCGATGTGCGGTGTCTGGGCAAACGCGTCCTCAAGGGTCCTTCGGCGCTCGCCTTTTTGCTCGGGCTCGGTCATATCGACGGCCGGCGGCGGTGGTTGCGCCGGGATGTTCTCGAAATATTTTTTGATCAAGGCCAGGGCTTCGTCGGTCTTAAAATCTCCGACGAGCGAGAGCACCCCGTTGTTGGGCGCATAGTACCGCTTGAAGAAATCGGCCGCGTCTTCGACGGTCGCGCGGTTGAGATCTTCCATGGAGCCGATCGTCGAATGCTTGTAAGCGAAGTTGTCGTAAGCTGTATCGAGAACCGCCTCATAGGTCTTGCCGTAAGGCCGGTTGTCGTAGTTCTGCCGCCGCTCTTCTTGCACCGTGTGGCGCTGATTGTCGAGGTTTTGCCGGTTGACGTTGAGCGAGCGCATGCGGTCGGATTCCAAAAACAAACCCAACTCAAGTTGATTCGCCGGCAGCGTCTCGAAATAATTCGTCCGGTCGACATTGGTGGTGCCGTTGGCGCTGCCGCCGTTATTTAGGATCAGAATGGAGTGCTCGCCTTTGCCGACGTTCCTCGATCCCTGAAACATCATGTGCTCGAACAAGTGGGCGAACCCGGTGCGCCCCGGCCGCTCGTCCCGCGAGCCGACATTATAGGTCACACAGAGCGAATAGGTCGGCGCGGCGTGGTCTTCGGAAAGAACCACCCTGAGTCCGTTTTTCAACCGGTACTCTTGGAATGGAATCTCGACGGCTTCGGCGCTCGGTTTTTGAAGTTGTTCCAACGGCGCCGTTTGCGCGAGCAACCTCGGATCAAACGGCGGCAGGCTCAAAAGGCCCGCTAGGAATAGTGGGAGTATGCGCATGGGTCTTACGGCAAGAGGGATAATTTCTCAGAATTGAAAATTACTTCAACACCTGCCGGCTCAAGTGCGGCTCGTAGAGCATCTGGATGACGATGCCGTCGGGAGCGGCGCAGTAAAAAGACGCGCTGCCGTCGCGGTGGATCTTGAACGGCTGGACGATCTTGACTCCCTTGGCGCGAAAGTCCTCCTCCAGCTCGCGGACTCGCGCGACGCTCTCGACGACGAAACCGAGGTGATCCAGAGAGTCTCCGCCAGTCGAAATGTCCGTCCCGCGGTGCGACTCGTGAAGCGCGAGGTTGTCGCACCCGGAAGACAGATAGACGTTTTGGGGGTCGGGCTCCCAAACGACCTCCATCCCGAAGCACTGCTGGTAAAAATCCTTGGCGCGGCGGATATCGCGCACCTTGAGCGCCACGTGGCGGAGTCCCTTAAGTCCTTCGACGGCGGCCATGAGAGGCTTATATCACAGGTAAAGACACTTGCGTAAGCCGATGAAAGGCGGGATTATTCTAAGTATGCAAGAGGCGCTTTGGTGGACGACGGAAGGTGACGGGCGCATTCTCTGCACCCTCTGCCCGCGCTACTGCCGCATCGGCGAAGACCAGGCCGGATTCTGCTACATTCGAAAAAACATCGGCGGAAAGCTCTATTCGCTGGGCTATGGCAAATCGACCGGCTTTGCCATCGACCCCATCGAGAAGAAGCCGCTGAACCATTTTTTGCCCGGCACCGGAGTTCTAAGCTTCGGCACGGCCGGCTGCAACCTGGGCTGCCGCTTCTGCCAGAACTGGAGTATCAGCAAGGCTAAACTCGACGACGCGGAAAGCCTCACCGTGAGCCCGGAAAAGGTTGTCGAGCTGGCGCTGGCGCAAAATGTTCCGAGCATCGCCTTTACCTACAATGACCCCGTCATCTGGGGCGAGTTCGCCATCGATATCTCGCGCCGGGCGCGCGAGCGCGGCCTCAAGAGCGTCATGGTGACGGCCGGCTACATCACACCCGAGGCGCGCCGCGACGTCTATCGGTACATCGACGCCGCCAACGTGGACCTCAAGGCGTTTACGGAGCGGTTCTATCGAAAGCTGACATTTTCCCACCTCGAGCCGGTTCTCAACACGCTTCGGTGGCTCAAGCACGAAACCGATATCTGGTTCGAGATTACCAATCTGATGATTCCCGACGAGAACGACGGCCCCGAAGAAACAAAGCAGCTGTGCGATTGGGTGCTCGAAAATCTCGGCGATACCGTTCCGCTTCACTTCACCGCCTTCCATCCCGATTTCAAAATGACCGACAAGCCGAGGACGCCGGCATCCACGCTCCAGCGCGCGCGGCAGATCGCGCTTTCCGCGGGCATCAAATACTGCTACGTCGGCAATGTGTTCGATAACGAAGGACAGACCACCTATTGTCCCGCCTGCGGCGGCGTCGTGGTCCGGCGCTCCTGGCACGACGTCCTCGAATATCGTCTGATCGGAGATCGTTGTCCTTGCGGCCAGATGATCCCCGGCCGCTTTCAGCAGCCTGAAAAAATCGCCGCCCACCGGCAACGGCCCCGCGCCGTGCGGCTCTAGCGATAGAGCCTGCCACTACAATTGGATTTTCCCACTGAATCCGCTTAGAATGTTCTCCTGTCATGGCGCGAGTGAAAACAACCCGGCGCGAAGCGCTTCCCGATCTGATGATCCTGGAGGACATCAGCACGCTCATCAGCCATTCCCAGGATCTCCAGGAAACGCTCAACAGCATCGTCGCCATCGTCGCCGAGCGGATGGAAACCGAGGTCTGCTCGCTCTATATTCTCGAGCGCAAAAAGGACCGCCTGACTCTCTGGGCAACCATGGGCCTGGACCAGGAATCGGTGGGAAAAGTCTCGATGGGGATTACCGAAGGGTTGACGGGTCTCGTTATCGAGCGAATGAACCCGGTCATGGCCGTGGATGCGCAGGCCCACCCACGCTACAAATATTTTCCCGAGACCGGCGAGGAGCGCTTCCACTCATTCCTAGGCGTGCCGCTGTTCGAGAAGCACCAGCCGCTCGGCGTCCTCGTGGTGCAGACTTCCCGAAGGCGCGAGTTCTCGCGCGACGAAATTCGCCTTTTGAAGGCGATCTCGGCTCAGGTCTCGGGCATCATCATCCAGGCCCGTCTAGTCGATTCCCTCAAAGACAAAGAGCGCGAGCGAAAAGAATATCAAAAGCGAATGGTAGACGCGCTCAGAAAGCTCCGCTCGTACGAAGGCAGGCGCCGCGAGCGAGCGGGCCGAGGAGCGGCGCAAAAATGGCGCGGCCGGCTCGCCGGCCTATCGGTCGCGCCGGGCTTTGGCCGCGGCGCGGCTTTTATTCTCAGGACCAGGATGGACTTGAAGTCGGTGAAAAAAGAGCGGGCAAAAAACCCCAAGCGGGAGATCGAGAGATTTCGCGCGGCGGTCGAGCGCGGGATCGAGCAAATTCAAAACTTGAAACAGCGTATGAGCAGTCTCCTTTCCAAAGAGGACGGCGCCGTGTTCGACGTTCATCGCTTGATTCTGGGAGACCCCGTTTTGATCGAGCAAATCGAAAACAAGATCCGCAAGGAACGCTTCACGGCCGAGTACGCCGTCAGCGCGGTGTTTGAGCAGCACCTGAACTCTTTTACCCAAATCGAGGACGACTACTTGAGAGAGCGCGCCGCCGACGTTAAGGACGTAGCGCAAAGAATGTTGGAAAATCTTTCCGGCATGAACGAGGAGAAGCCCGAGCTTCCCGCGCAGGCGATTCTCGTCGCCGAGGACCTTTCGCCGGCCGATCTGAGCCTCATAGAAGGAGATCATTTTCGTGGCATCGTGCTCGCCACCGGCGGAGTGACCTCGCACGCCTCGATATTGGCAAAATCCTTCGAGATCCCCAGCGTGGTCGCCGTCGAAGGGCTGATCGAGAACGTCCGGCCGGGAGACTCCCTCATCGTCGACGGGAACTCCGGAGTCGTCTACATCAACCCGAGCCATGAGGTGGTGCGCGAGTACGACCGGCTCGAGCGCGAATATTTAGCGCTCAACAAAGAGCTCGGCGAGCTCAGGGACGTTCCGGCGGAAACCCAGGACGGCCACCGCGTTTCGCTCTATGCCAACATCGGTCTGCTCAGCGATATCGCTTTTGCCCACCTGCACGGGGCTCAGGGGGTTGGTCTCTATCGCACTGAGATCCAGTTTCTGACCCACCGCGATTTTCCCGGCGAGGAGGAACAATATGCGCTTTACCGTCGGGTCGTGGAAGGTCTCGGCGGCAAGCCGGTAACGATCCGTACGCTCGACATCGGCGCGGACAAGTACCCGGCTTATGTCCGTCGGGGCGCCGTGGAGCCGAACCCATTTCTCGGCTGGCGTTCGATCCGTGTTTCTCTGGATATGCCGGAGATCTTTAAAACCCAACTCCGGGCGATATTGCGCGCCGGCGCCCTCGGCAGGGTGCGAATGTTGATTCCCATGGTCACCAGTCTTGAGGAAATACTCAGAGTCAAAGAACTGTTAGCCGAAGTCAAAGAGGAATTGGAACGAGAAGAAGCGCCTTTCGACCGCCAAATGGAACTGGGCATTATGGTGGAGGTCCCCTCGATCGTCCACCTCGTCTCTCGGATCGTCCGCGAGGTCGATTTTCTCAGCATCGGCACGAACGATCTCATTCAATACATTTTGGCGGTGGACAGGGGCAACCATAAGGTCGCCGAGCTTTACGAGCCGCTTCATCCGGCTGTGTTGGCAGCGCTGAGCCAAGTCATCGAAGGCGCCAAGACGGAAGGGAAGCGGGTTGGGATGTGTGGTGAAATGGCGGGAGACCCGCTTTATACGCTGCTTCTTTTGGGAATGGGGTTGGAAGAATTCAGCATGGGTTCCCTATTCATTCCGGTAGCCAAAAAGATTATCCGCTCAGTTACCTACCGACAGGCCAAAGCAACTGCCCAGATCGTCATTCAGATGGATACGGTAGACGAGATCAAGAAATACCTGTTCGATCAGATGCGAGAGCTTGGTATGGTGGAACTGCTTGAGCTTTATAGTTAAAAATAGCAAAGGGGGGTAGCTTGACTTTCTTCTGTGATATGGCATAGTAAGAATGTCGAACGATCGTTCGAACTAGATAAATCACAGAAAGGAAAGTAGATGACGAAACTAGAGAATTTCGATGACTGGGTGGATTATTTTCGGCAGTGGCAAGGGGACATCGGCTATGATTCATCGCTTCTAGGAGACTACAAATTTGAGACCAAACTCGGGGAGATCCACACACCGGAGATCGAGTTTGGGGACTTTCGGGGACAGCGGAAGTGGGACAGGGCGGAGCAGGTTCCGAACCAGTCGATTCGCGACGCGTTGCTCAATCTGATCGTTTATCAGGGCGACACCGAATTCGCCTCGGTCGAGCAGCAGAAAAACCTCTTGGACAACGCACCCACAGACTACGACCACCAGTCTTTGATTCGGGTCAACAGCGAGGAGATGCGCCACGGCTGGCAGATGTGTTACCTTTTGGTGACCTATTTTGGCGACTCAGGGAAGCTCGAGGCGCAAAAGATGCTGGAGCGCAGAGCATCGAATGGCGACCGGCTTTTGGGCTCCTTCAATACGCCGGTGAACAACTGGCTGGACTTTTTCACTTACACCCAGTTTGTCGACCGCGACGGAAAGTTTCAACTGACGATGCTAAGCCATTCATCTTTCGCTCCTCTCGCCCAAAGCGTCACCGCGATGCTTAAGGAAGAGTTTTTCCATATGTTTACCGGCAATACCGGTCTCACGCGAATCGTGCGGGCGAATAAGATTCCGCTGCCGATCATTCAAAAATATTTCAACAAATGGCTCTCGACCGCGTACGATCTTTTCGGCACCGATCATTCCTCTTCGGCCCAGTGGGCCTATGTATGGGGATTGAAAGGGCGCTACGACGAGCATGAAGCAAAAGAGCCGGCGGATAAGCAGCGGCTAAACGAACTCTCCAGAGAACACTACTTGGCGGAGAGCCGCAGGCTCATCGACGCGCTCAACCGGTTCATCCCGGCCGACCAGCCGAAGCTATACGCTCCGCACCTAAACTTTCATCGGACGATCGGCGAGCCTGCCGGAAAAACGTATAGTGTGACGGGAGAGCTGCTTTCTCCGGAACAATATCAAAAGCATCTGAAGGAGGTACTGCCGAGTCCAGAAGACGAGCGAGTCCTGAACATCGTCTTCAAGGAAAAAGACTGGGTCTTGCAGATGAATTGATTTGCCCGGCGGGATTCTTTAAGGAGAGATGAGTGAAGCGAATCTGCCTCGTTTGTCAGAACGTAGATTGCAAGAGCCGCGGCTCGGAAGAGATCATGAAAGAGCTGCAGCAAAGAGTTGCCGACAAAGGTCTCGGCGACCTGGAAGTCCGTCCTTACATGTGTTTCGGCGCGTGCCAGGAGGGGCCGAACGTCGTGCTCTACCCGGAAAAAAGCTGGTACGCCGGAGTTAAAAAGGATGATCTGGACGATATTGTGGGCCATATCGCCGGCGGGCCGGATGTCAAGCGCCTCGACACTATCGACAGCTCCCTCAAAGAATTGATCTACCAGCTTCTCGACACCGGAGTTTTCTAGCAATGGAAGGCATCCTATTCCCTCGCGGCGCGGTGGAGGGAAGAGAAAGCCTCGAAGCCTACCGCTCCCGCGGCGGCTATGAGGCGCTGGACAAGGCGCTGAAGCAGCTTTCTTCCGATCAGGTCATTCAGGAGATCGCGGAGTCGGGACTCCGCGGCAGGGGCGGCGCGGGTTTCCCGACCGGAAAGAAGTGGGCTTTCACGGCTGAAGCACCGGAAATGCCCCATTACGTGGTGCTGAACGGCGGCGAAGACGAGCCTGGCAGCAAAAAAGACCGGCTCCTCATGGAGAACCTCCCGCACCTGGTACTGGAAGGAGTCATCCTCGCCTCCTACGCGGTCAAAGCGTCGAGAGCCTATCTCTACATCAACGCCGACTACAAAGAGGCTATACAGAGCATGCTGGATACCCTGGCCGAAGCCAAACAGGCAGGCTATTGCGGGGAGCGGGTTCTTGGCAGCGATTTTAGTTTGGAAGTCCTTTTGACTCCTGCACCGCTCGACTATGTCGCCGGCGAAGATACCGCCGCGCTGGAAGTTATCGAGGAGAAAAAGCCGCTGCCGCGCCAGAAGCCGCCTTTCCCGGCGACAGTCGGGCTCTTCGGCAAGCCGACAGCGGTGAACAACGTCGAAACTTTCGCCAACGTAGCGCCGATCATCGTGCGGGGAGCGAAATGGCACCGCGGTTTTGGCACGGCGGAAAGTCCGGGGACGATGATTTTCTCTCTCGGCGACGACGTTAAACGACCGGGGGTTTATGAACTGCCTTTTGGAACTCCGCTCCGCTACCTGATCGAAGAGTGCGGCGGCGGGACGCGGGATGGGAAAAAAATCAAGGGGGTTCTCCCAGGCGGCCCTTCGTCGGCACTGCTGTCAGCGGATCAAATAGACGTCGCCTTAGATCACAACTCGGTTCGCGCTGCGGGGTCGTCGATCGGTTGCGGTGTGGTGCGCATCATCACGGAGGGAAGCTGTATCGTCGAGGAGATGCTGCGGATCGCGGAATTTTTTGCCGCAGAATCCTGCGGCCAATGTCCGGCCTGTCGGATGGAAACCAACATGCTGGTAACGCTATTGAAGAAAGTTCAACAGGGTCAGGGAGCGGCACCGCTGCTCGAACAGTTCGGCAAAGTCATCGCCTTCAATAAGGGCAAGGGTTTTTGCAACCTGATCAATATGCCCGGACCGCCGATCGAGAGCGCGCTCAGATTATTCCGCTCCGATTTTGAATTTCATCTGGCCAACGGCCGCTGCCCGCAAAACTAGCCCGACTTCCACAGTAAGAAGGTCGCGATCACGGAATATCCATAACTTAGGTCCTCAAGTCGGCACTACATTTTCGCCATTGAAAGCGGGCGGATTCGCTCCGGGAGCGTAAGGCCGAGACGTTGCAGGAGCAACG
>DASXUF010000138.1 GCA_036504975.1 Candidatus Binatia bacterium
CGGGTGAATGCTCGAAGTTATTGAACAACCGTTCGTGCTGAGCTTGTCGAAGCACGAAATAGATTGTCAAAAGTTTCACCGTGCGTCGAAGCCGCTGTGCCACAATTCCGCGACTCGATTCAGCTCGTCTGGAGACAGACGCACCTCGGCAGCGGCCGCGTTCTCGCGCGCCTGACGGTCGTTGCGCGCGCCGGGGATGACCACGCCGACTGCGGGGTGAGCCAGGCAAAAGGCGATCGCGGCCTGGGCGAGCGACCGGCCGGGCTTTTCCAGGAAGCGCAGCTTTTCCACCTTGGCCAGCTCCTTGGGAAAAATATCGCCGGGAAAGTTGCGCGCGCGGACGTCGTCTTGTTGAAATCGCTCCTGGTCCTCCGGCTTCAGTTTCCCCGTCAAAAGCCCGCGCCGGAGCGGCACGCGCGCGACGATGGCGACGTTTTTCTTTTGCGCGAGGGAAAAGACTTTGTCCGCCGGCTCCTGAGCGAGCAGGTTGTATTCGAGCTGTATCGTGTCCGACAGTCCGCCTTCGATCGCAGCCAGCGCCTCTTCGAATTTATTGATCGAGACGCCGTAGTGGCGAATCTTGCCTTCTTTCTTCCGGCGCTCGAGCAGCTCCCATACGTCTCCGCGGCGAATCGTCTCCACGTTCGGATTGTGCAACTGGTAGAGATCGACATAATCGGTCTGCAATCGCTTGAGACTTTTGTCCATGACGCGGCCGATGTAGTCGGCGGAAAAGTTGGTCTTGCCGCGATCGGGTCCAGTCATGATGTTGCCGCCTTTGGTGGCGAGAATCACTTTGTCCCGCTTGCCCTTGAGCGCCTTTCCGAGCAGCGTTTCAGAATATCCCGCGCCGTAGGCGTCGGAAGTGTCGATGAAGTTCACGCCCAAGTCCAGGGCCGCGTCGATGGCGCCGAGAGACTCTTCGTCCTTCATCGGGCCGAAGTGGCCCGCGTGCACCATCGTCCCGAGGCCGATCGCGCTCACGCGCAAACCGGTTCTGCCGAGTGTTCTGTATTCCATTTTTCCTCCACGGCCGTTTGCCGATGTGCTCGCAAACGACCTTCCTCTTTTCCACAAATTTAGTCATAATTGCAACACGCTCGGACAAACTGACGTAAGCTCACAACTTGTCAGATGGGTTACATCGAACGAAATCTAGCGGATGGTGAGCGTATCGTTTACCAGACAAAGTTGCACCCAGTAATTTTTGTTTGGCCGGCTCTATTCTTTCTCATAGCCTGCGCCGGCGCTGCGGGCGGATTCGGCATCCCGGCACAGATTCTCCTGTGGCCGGCGCTACTTGCGCTCCTTGTGCTTTTTTCAACCTATCTCCGGTCTGAGTTTGCCGTGACGAATAGAAGAGCAATGGGAAGGATCGCCTTCGGCCGTAGTCCGGCACACGTCGAGGTGTCCCTGATCGAACTCCGTGAGGCGGAGTTCAGGCCCGGTATGCTCAGCAGCCTTTTCGACTACGGAACAGTCGTGATGACCGACCGGCAAGGCGGCAGGCGCAAAATTCGCTATGTGCCCAGCGAATTCTGCAAACATCTACAGGCACGGCATCAAACGATGCAAAGGGTGCTACGATAATGAAGCGCCGGAGTCTTCGGTGGTCTGTGTTCTAGCCACAGCTTCTATGACGTTTCTGTCGGCGGGCGACAACAGGCGATGCCACGCGCGCGTGCCTGCGGCAACCAGGAGGAAAAACGCTCCCGCGGCGGTGAAGGCAAGCTGGAAACCGTAATTCTGCGCCAGCCAGCCGACCGCCATCGGCGTAATCAATGGGCAAAGAATCCAACCCAGCCCGCTGCTCGCCATCGCCACGGAGCGGTCGCCGGCTTTGCTGAACTCGCTCGCCTGGACTTGATACAAGAGATCCATGAAGCCGCCGCACGCTCCGAGACCTACGATCACGAATGCGAGGGCGATGGGGTTCTGCACCGATCCCGTCGCGATTAGAAAGAATCCCAGGCCCGCCATGCCGAGGGCGTAGATTCCTTTCTGCCGTGAAATCGCGATGAACGACGCCAACATCAAACCGATCATGACCGGGCCCAAGACGCGGAAAGAAATCAGCAGGCCGATCCACTGCTCTTCGTAGGCCAAAAAAGCGAGATAGAGCGGATAGAGCGATTGGCCGACGGTCGCCGGCAGAGCGGCGGCGAACGATACCGTGATACCGAGCCATATGTGCCGGTAGCTGAGAAATCGCCCAATGCCTCGCGTGATCGTCCAGAAACTCCGTCCGCCGGGCTTGGGCTCGACGCGCGGAAACAGCAGGCTCAACAGCATGCAAAAAATGGCCGCGGCCGTGAGCAGGATAAATGCGGCGCCAAATCCCACGAGCGCCAAGATCGCGCCGCCGAGACTCAAGCCGACGAGCCCGCCGCCGCAGTTCCAGGCGTAGAGCCTGCCTAATTTTTTTCCCAAGTCGGCGCCCGGCAGTTGGCTGCCCAGCGACTGGATCGAAGTCCAAAACAAGCTGCGCGAGCAGAAGGCGAGCGCCTGCGCCAATGCGAGGTGAATATACTGATCTGCCGCCAGCAGCGTTGCTGCCGCCAACGCCATCAGAAAAAAGCAGATTTGCAGAACGCGCCGCTCGCCGAAGCGATCGGACAGAGCGCTGCCGCCGAAGCGCACGACCAGCTCGACCAGGACCGGCAGAGAGACAAGACTGCTGATTTTGACGATCGAAAAGCCGAGGGATAACGCGTAAAGCGGCACCAGGATCTGAAGCATGCCCATGCAGACGTTCCACAAGGCTCCACTGAAGTATAGAGCGGCGAGATCGTAAACGGGATTTCTTCGGCTCATTTTGTTGGCGGCAACTGAGATATGTGAGGGGACCTTACGTTGGGCTTTGGCTCTCGCTCGCCTGCAACAGGTAAGCTTGAATGAAGCGGTCGAGGTCGCCGTCGAGGACGCGGTCGGCGTCGCCCATCTCCGTGCCGGTGCGGTGGTCTTTTACCATCCGGTACGGGTGCAGCACATACGACCGGATCTGGCTGCCGAAGCCGATCTCCTTCTTGTTCTTGTTGTACGACTCCATCTTTTCCTTCTGTTTCTCGATCTCCAATTCGTAGAGACGCGAGCGCAGGATCTTCATCGCCATCGCCTTGTTCTTGTGCTGCGAGCGCTCGTTCTGGCAGGCAACCACGATGCCCGTCGGGATATGCGTGAGCCGAACGGCCGAGTCGGTCTTGTTGACGTGCTGGCCGCCGGCGCCGCTGGAGCGATAGGTATCGACGCGGAGATCGGCCTCGTCGATCTCTACCTTGATCGTGTCGTCGACTTCGGGGTAGACGAAGACGGAGGCAAACGACGTGTGGCGGCGCGAGTTGGCGTCGAACGGCGAGATGCGAACGAGGCGATGAATGCCGGCTTCGGCTTTGAGATATCCGTAGGCATATTGCCCCTCGACCGTGAAGGTAACGCTTTTGACGCCGGCTTCCTCTCCCGGTTGGTACTCGAGAATCTCGTGGCGGTAGCCTCTGCGGTCGGCCCAGCGGAGATACATGCGCAGCAGGATCTCGGCCCAGTCCTGCGCCTCGGTACCGCCCGCGCCCGGATGCAGGCTCACGATCGCGTTTCTCTGGTCGTCGGGGCCGCCGAGGATCTGCCTGAGTTCGAGCTCGGCCAGCTCCTGCGCGACCTGGGAGACTTTGGCCGCGGCTTCGTTCAGCGCCTCTTCGCTTTTCTCGTCTTTGGCGAGGTCGAGAAAAAAACGCGCCTCTTCAAGCTCGGCGCGATACTTCTCCCACGACTCCAGGACGGTTTTTATCCCCGCCTGCTCTTTGAGGACCGTTTGCGCCTTGTCGGCGTCGTTCCAGAAATCGGGCTTGGAGGTGAGCTGGTTCAGCTCTTCGACGCGCTTCTTCTTGCCGTCGAGGTCAAAGACGCCTCCTGAGAAGCTCAAGCCTCTCCTGCAAGCGCGTCAATTGCTCTTGTGTGTCTTCGAATGTAGGCATGGGGTTCGAACAGCTCTAGGCCGATGATGCAGCTTAGTATAGCGCCGCCGCTTTATTTCCACAAAGCGTCCGCGAGATTTTTCTCTCCAGCGCGCGCATGACTTGAGCCTCTTTTTTGGAGCGCTCGTGATCGTATCCGAGCAGATGAAGGATGCCGTGGATCAACAAGCGGTCGATCTCTTGGTCCAGCGTCCAACCGCAGGCTTTCGCCTGCTCCTCGGCCCGTTCGACCGAGATGACCACGTCTCCCAGCAATCTCATCTGTCCTTCCGGAAGTGCGCCCACGGGAAAGGAGAGCACGTCGGTCGGCTTGGGGTGGCGGCGATATTTTCGGTTGAGCTTTGCGATCTCCCGATTGGTTATCAGCGCGACGCTGAGCTCCGCGCGATTCTGCTTGAGCGAAGCGAGAATCTTTTGTGCCGTCATTTTGATTCGGTGAAGTGGAAGCTTACTTCCCGGCGCGTGATTCACTATTGCTACGCTCATGGGAAACTTAGGAGCGGGTTCGCTCAATCGCCGCCGTCGGGGTTCTGTTTTCTTCCCGCAGTTGCCGATCGGGTCTCGTCGCGCTCGTACGCGGTGATGATCTCCTGCACCAGGCGGTGGCGCGCGACGTCCCGCTCGGTGAAAGTCACGAATTTGATTCCCTCGACGCCGGTGAGAATACGCCAGGCCTCCTTCAGGCCAGACGGTTTTCCCGCCGGCAAATCGATCTGCGTAACGTCGCCGGTGATGACCGCCTTCGAGCCATAGCCCAGGCGCGTCAAGAACATCTTCATCTGCTCGGGCGTCGTGTTCTGCGCCTCGTCGAGGATCACGAAAGAGTCGTTCAGTGTCCGGCCGCGCATGAAGGCGAGCGGCGCGACTTCGATCGTGCCGCGCTCGACGAGCTTGCGCGCGCGGTCGAAATCGACCATGTCGTGCAGCGCGTCGTAGAGCGGGCGCAAATAGGGATTTACTTTTTCCGCGAGATCGCCGGGCAAAAAGCCGAGCTTCTCGCCCGCCTCGACCGCGGGGCGGGTCAGGATGATGCGCACGTAATTGTTCTTCATCAGTTCGGCCACCGCCATCGCCATCGCGAGATAGGTCTTGCCGGTGCCCGCCGGGCCGATGCCGAAAACGATGTCGTGGCGGCGGATCGCGTCGATGTAGGCTTTCTGGGCCACGCTCTTGGGCGTGATCGTGCGCTTGTGCGAAGAGATGTAAATTGTATCGAGAAAGATGTCCTGCAGGTGGGCGCGGTTGTCGCCGCTCAAGATGCGCACGGCATAATCGACATCGCTGCCGTACACGGGATAATTTTTTTCCAACAGGCCGTAAAGCTGCTTGAGAACCTTGGCCGCAAGCTCGACCTCGACGGCATCGCCCTCGATGTCGATGCTCGAGCCGCGCACGTGGAGTTTCGCTCCGAGAGCGCGCTGAATGATCTTCAGGTGCTCGTCGTGCTGGCCGAGAAGATCGCGAAAGTGGTGCGGGTCGGGGAAATCGATTCGCGTTTTCTCGCCGACGGCCGCGGCCTCCGCCTTCTTGCCGCTCTCTTCCTTCATTCGCTCTCTCCCATGATTTGCAGCACGATCTCGCGCGTGCGCGGCCGGTTGTCGAAATCGAGCAGCACGATCTGCTGCCAGGTGCCGAGAAGCAGCCGGCCGCCGTCGATCGGGATCTGCAGCGACGGACCCAAGAGCGAGGCGCGCAGATGGGAGTAGCCGTTGTCGTCGCCCCAGCGGTCGTCGTGGCGATATTTCCGGTTCGAAGGGATCAACCTCTCCAACAACTCCTTCAAGTCCTCGAGCACGCCGGATTCATACTCGATCGTCGTGAGAGACGCCGTCGAGCCGGAGACAAATAAGGTAGCCAGACCGTGGCGGACTTTTTGCCGTTGAAGCTGTTCCTGGACTTTCGGCGTGATGTCGATGATGTCGCAGTGCCCCTGGGTTTTCTCGGTGAGTTTTACAGTATGAATGACCATTACGTGTTCGTTGACTTCACGATCTGCCATACTTTATCGACGGCCTCGTCCACCTTTGACGGATCTTTACCTCCGGCCTGGGCGAAGTCCGGCCGTCCGCCCCCGCCGCCGCCGACGATCGGCGCGATTTGCTTGACGATGTTCCCCGCATGATAACGCGAGGTCATGTCCTTGGTTACGGAAGCGACCATCGACACGGTGGAGTCTCCGGCGCTCACGAGGAAGACGAATCCCGAGCCGATCTTTTCCTTGAGCTGGTCGGCCAGCTCGCGCAATTGATTCGCGTCGGTTCTCTCGACCTTAGAAACGACGAGCGTGGCGCCGTCGACCTGTTGTTTTTTCGCCAGCAGCTCGGGGAGCTGATTTTTTCCCCGCTGGCCGCGGAGCGTTTCGATCTCCCGCTCCAGCTCTTTTTGCTGCTGCAGGAGCTTCTTTACTCTCTCGACCGTATCGTCCGCTCCCGAGCGCAGCAGCGATCCGATCTCCTTCAGTCGCTGCTCGTAGGTGCGGATCAGATCCAACGCGCCCTCCCCGGTCATGGCCTCGACTCGCCTCACGCCCGCAGCGACGCCGCCCTCGGCGTGGAGCTTGAAGATGCCGATCTCGCCGGAGCGGTGGACGTGAGTCCCGCCGCAAAGCTCGGTGGAGAAATCGCCGATCTTAACGACGCGTACCGTGTCGCCGTACTTGTCGCCGAAGAAGGCGAGCGCGCCCTTGCGGATCGCCTCGTCGTAGCTCGTTTCTTCGGTTCTCACGTCGGCGTCGATGCGAATTCTCTCGTTGACGCGTTGCTCAATGTCGGCCAGCTTCTCGTCGGGGATCGCGCCGGTGTGATTGAAATCGAAGCGCAGCCGCTCGGCCGCGACCAGGGAACCCGCCTGGCGCACGTGTCCGCCAAGCTCTTCGCGCAACACGGAATGTAGAATGTGCGTCGCCGAATGGTTGAGCGCCGTGCGCCGGCGGTGTCGCGGATCGACGACCAGATGGACTTCGTCGCCGACCTGGAAGCGTCCTTTCACGACTCTGCCGCGATGCACGGTCAACTGCGGCGTCGGGTGCTGCGTGTCGATGACTTCCATGCGGTCGCCGCGCGCGGTCTCGATCGCGCCGCGGTCTCCCACCTGTCCGCCGGATTCGCCGTAAAAAGGCGTCTCGGCGGTGATGAGATCGATCTCCGCGCCTTCATTTGCTTCGTTCTTGCCCCGTCCTTCCGCATAGATGGCCAGAACGGTCGATTCCGCCTCCATCCTGTCGTAGCCGATGAAACGAACCGGGCGATCGAGTTGAACTTTCAAATCGCTTTGCGACACTTCTCTCGCCCCCCGCGCCCGGCTGCGCTGCTCCTCCATGAGGCGCTCGAAGCCCGCGTTATCCACGGAGATTCCTTCGCCACGGAGAATGTCTTCGGTAAGATCGAGCGGAAAACCGTAAGTGTCATAGAGCCGGAACGCCAGCTCTCCAGAAAGCACCTTTTGCTTGTGACGCTTCATCTGGCTGATTGCGCCTTCCAAAAGTCCAAGTCCTTTTTCCAGAGTCTCGCTGAAACGCTCCTCTTCGCTGCGTATCACCTCCTGTATATATCGCTGGCGCTCGCGCAGCTCCGGATAGGCGTCGCCCATCACCTCCGCCACGGTCACCGCGACTTTATAGAGAAACGGCTCGGTCAAGCCGAGAATGCGGCCATGACGCGCCGCGCGCCTTAGCAACCTCCGCAAAACATACCCGCGTCCTTCGTTGCTGGGAATCACGCCATCGGCGATCAAAAAGCTCACGGCGCGGCTGTGATCGGCGATGACACGGAAAGAGCTATCCGCCGCGGCATCCGCGCCATATTTTTTCACCGCCAACTTTTCGACTTCGGCGATGATGCCGCGCATATAGTCGATGTCGTAATTCGAGAGCACGCCCTGGAGTACCGCCGTGATGCGCTCCAGCCCCATGCCGGTATCCACGTGCTTGGCGGGCAGATCTTCGAGCGTCCTGTCGTCTTTGCGATTATATTGAATAAAGACCAGATTCCACAGCTCGATATAACGGGCGCAGTCGCCGTTCACCCGGCACCGATGACCCTTTACGCTCTTGTGGTCGCAGGCTTCTGGGCCGCGGTCGAGATGGATCTCGCTGCACGGCCCGCACGGTCCGGACTCGCCCATCTCCCAAAAATTTTCTTTTTCACCGAAGCGGAGAATGCGCTCCTTGGGAAGGCCGCTGATTTCCAGCCAAAGTCGCTCCGCTTCCTCGTCGTCCTCATAAACGGTCGCCCACAGCTTGTCTTTCGGCAGCTTCCACTCGCGCGTCAGCAGCTCCCATGCCCAGGCGATCGCCTCTTTCTTGTAGTAGTCGCCGAACGACCAGTTGCCGAGCATTTCGAAGAACGTGTGATGGTAAGTGTCGCGCCCGACCGCCTCGAGGTCGTTGTGCTTGCCGCTGATGCGGAGGCACTTCTGCGCGCTTGCCGCGCGCACGGCGGAAGGCTTCTCGACGCCGAGGAAAATATTTTTAAACTGCACCATGCCGGCATTGGTGAACAGCAAGGTCGGGTCCTTCTCCGGCACCAGCGACGAGCTGCGGACGATCGTGTGGCCGCGCTTGGCGAAGTAGTCTAAAAAAGATTTCCGTATCTCGTTGCCGGTCATTTTGATGCCGCAACGGGCAGCGGCCCTGCCGCAACCAATTTCTTAAGTCTTGAGTCAACGATAAGATTCATGCCTTCGAGAGTCCTAGCCCCCAAGAGCGATAGATCGCCCTCTTCTGCGAATACAACCTCGTCAACCGTGAAAAATTTGTCCACGCGAATGATGGCGAACCCTACACTACGAGTGATTCGCTGACCGTTGGCCATCACAAACTCAAGGTCCTTTTTTTCCCGCTTGATGCCGAGCTTCTCAAGCGTCGGCTCCGGCACCCACGTATATTCGCTTCCCGTATCGACCAAAATTTTGGGGATCACGGCCGACTTGGTGCGATCGACAGAGTTTTCAATTTTACACCGTATGTAAAACGTGCCCATACTAACCTACCCCTTCGGCCGATTGCCTCATCAAGTCGCTAAAGGCGTTGGTATCCAGCAGGAATATCATCGCTGATTTGCCGCTCCTTCTCCGCCAAACAAACCCTCCGTGCGAACGGGCAACCTGCCCTGCTCGATCACGCGCTCTAACTCGTCAACGTCTTTTGGGTTAAGACGCGGCAAGTCGCGCATCGCCTTGAGGATTGCAGCCGGCGAGCCGGGTTGAAATTCTCGGCGCAACGGTTCGATCGAGACGCTCACCGGTTGGCCTTCGGCATATGGCAAAGGCTCCTCCAACTCAATAAATTTGCCTTTCGCGACACCCTTATGCGTCATCGTCACCCTCCTTCAGCCGTTTTCCAAAGGTTGATTCAAAATCTCCGCAATCACCGAGTCGCGATAGCCGCGCCGCTGCAGGAAGCCGACCGCCCGGCGCAAAGCTTTTACGTCGCTGAGGTCCTGGCCGCGGAATGTTTTTTCCAACAGAGCTCTCGCTCGCTCTCGGCCGCCGTTCTGCGCGAAAGACTCGTCGAGAAGCCGGCTGATGATCGAGTTCGCGATTCCTTTCCGTCTGAGCTCCCTTTCGAGACGAAGCGGCCCGTAGCCTCGATCCTCTATTCTAGCTTGCGCGAAGCTTCGGGCAAAGGCCTCGTCGTCGAGCAATTTGAGCGAGCGGAGTTTTCCCAGGGTAGGTTCGATGATCTTGGATGGAAATCCCGATTGAGCGAGCTTGGTTTTTACCTCTGCTTCGCTTCGAGCGCGATAACCGAGAAATTTAATTGCCTGCTTCAGCGCCTCGTCTTGGGACCTCACTTGCCTTTGCTCTTGTCCTTCTTTTCCGGCGCGGACGCTTCAACCGCGGCGCGCTTGATTCCCGCCTTGTCGAGAATTTTTTCCCGGATGTCTTTGGCGATATCGAAATGGGCTTTGAGAAACTCCTTGGCGCTATCTCGGCCCTGGCCGATCCGGTCGCCGTTGAAGGAATACCAGGCGCCGCTTTTCTCGACGATGCCCGTGTCGCTGCCGAGATCGACCAGCTCTCCGAGACTCGAAATGCCCGTGCCGTAGAGAATGTCGAACTCGGCCTCTTTAAACGGCGGCGCCATCTTGTTCTTTACAACCTTTACCCGAGTGCGGCCGCCGATAACAGAGTCGCCTTCTTTGAGCGCGCCGATGCGGCGGATGTCCATTCGGACGGAGGCGTAGAATTTTAGCGCGTTGCCGCCGGTCGTGGTTTCCGGATTGCCGAACATCACGCCGATCTTCATGCGGATCTGGTTGATGAAGATCACGACCGTCTGCGAGCGCGCGATCGTCGCCGTTAGCTTTCTCAGCGCCTGGGACATGAGCCGCGCCTGAAGGCCCATGTGGGCGTCGCCCATCTCGCCTTCGATCTCGGCCTTGGGCACGAGCGCCGCGACCGAATCGACGACCAGGACGTCCACTGCGCCGCTCCTGACCAGCGTCTCGGCGATCTCCAATGCCTGCTCGCCGTGATCAGGCTGCGAGATAAGAAGGTCGTCCGTCTTGACGCCCAACTTCTTCGCGTAAGCTAGATCGAGCGCGTGCTCGGCGTCGATGTAGGCGCCGATGCCGCCGCCCTTCTGGGCTTCGGCGACGATATGGAGCGCGAGCGTCGTCTTGCCGGAGGCTTCCGGTCCGTAGATCTCGATCACGCGGCCGCGCGGCACGCCGCCGACTCCCAACGCCAGGTCCAGGCCGAGCGAGCCTGTGGAAACGACGGCGACGTCTTTGATGATTCCGCCCTCACCGAGCTTCATGATCGCGCCTTTGCCGAATTGCCTTTCGATCTGGCTGACCGCGAGGTCGATCGCCTTCTCCCGGTTCACATCCATTTAGAACCCCCCTTTTCAGTCCAGCTTTTGAGCGAGTGGAAAAACCTTCAGCGGCGTGTAAACAGCGCCGGTCGGTTTCAGTACGCTTTGAAACAAAATCACCTCGTTCATCTGCGATGAGCCGAAGTCCTGCTTTTGTCCGCTTTCGAGCTCGCGGCGGAGCAGATCCGGCCGGCCGGCGGATTCGCGCCAGCGGCCGATCGTCAGGTGCGGTTTAAACTCTCGCTTCTCGCGCGGAAAGCCCAGCGGTTCCAAAGCAGCCTCGACCGTCGCGGCCAAATCGGCAATCGGTTTGCCTTCCAATCCGACCCAGATCACCTTGGCCCTTCTTATATCAGGAAATACGCCCAATCCTCTACACGAAACGGAGAAGCGCGCCAAGGGATGAAGCGCACGCTCCAACGAGTCCGCTATCCGCGTCACTTTATCGTCGCTTACCGGCCCGAGAAACTTGAGCGTTAGATGCAAATTTTCCGGCTTGACCCAGCGGATGCTGGTCATACTTTTGTCGAGCTTCGATTGAGCCGCGCAGATTCTCTGCGCCACTTCCGGGTCGATTTTGATCGCGACAAAGGTACGGATCACGATTACAAAAGGGCCGTTCGTAAAAAATTCAGCGCCGCCTGCGAGGCGCCGAGGATTACGCGCTCGCGATCGCCGTGAAAATGAAAATGGCGCGTTTCGCTATGGCCGCGACGGGCGAGTCCGATCCAGACGCTACCGACCGGCTTCTCGTCGGTTCCGCCCGAGGGCCCGGCGATTCCCGTGACGCTGAGCGCGATATCCGCCTCGGCTTCCCGCAGCGCTCCTTCAGCCATTTCCAGGGCCGTCTCCCGGCTCACCGCCCCATGCCGCTCCAGCGTGGTTTTCTTGACGCCTAAAAAACGGCGCTTGGCTTCGTTGGAATAAGCCACGATCGAGCTTTTGAAATACCCCGAGCTGCTGGCGACGCGCGTGATCCTGTGCCCGATGGCGCCGCCGGTCAAGGACTCGGCCAGCGCCAAGGTCCAGCCTTTTTTCCGCAAGAGCTCGCCCACGATCTCTTCCAAGGTCACGTCGCCTTCGCCGTAGATATGCGGTTCGAGAAGCTCTCTGATTTGCGCCGTGAGCTGGGAAAAGTTTTTTTCTCTCTCTTGGCCTCCCCAGAGAGTGAGGCGCAGCGTTAGGTCGGGATAGTGAGCGCGGAAAGAAAGCCTCGCCCCCGGCGGAAGCAAAACGGGCTTCAATATGTCATCCAGCTTAGATTCCGTCAAGCCATGAATTTTGAACGTTTGGGCGGATACCTGCTCGCCGCCGCTCGCTTGCGCGATCCAAGGGAGGACGGATTGCTGCATCATCGCTTCCATCTCGCGGGGAACACCCGAGAGCCAGACAAGCGACTTTTTGTCCGCCGTTTCAATCCTGAAGCCGGGCGCCGTGCCCACGGGATTGGGAAGTATCTCCGCGCCCTCGGGAAACAGCGCTTGCTTCAAATTGTTGGCCGTCCAGGGAAAGCCGCGCGCATCGAACCGCCGCTTCAAAGCGCTCGCGACTTCATCGTCCATCTTGAGCGGGCGGCGGAAATAGCCCGCTACGACTTCGCTGGTGAGATCGTCGGCGGTCGGGCCCAGGCCGCCCGTGCCGATGACGAGATCGCCGAGTTCTAGTCCATGCTCGAGCGCCCAAAGGAGCCGTTCTTTGGTGTCGCCGACTTTGAGGACCGCTACGACTTCCACGCCGAGAGAATAGAGCCGGCCCGCGATGTAGGCGGAGTTCGTGTCCACGATCCGGCCGGTCGTCAGCTCGTCGCCGGTACTTAAGATCGCGACTTTACGAATCATACGACGCCCCACGATAAGAATAGACGTAAGACGACAAGGGTATAAAAGCCGGCAATCAGGTCGTCCAAGATTACACCGAGGCCTTCCGAAATCCGTTCCGCGTGCCCGGCCGGAAACGGTTTTATGATATCGAAAAAGCGAAACAGAAGGAATGCGAGGAGAGCCGGCTTTAACTCGACTGGAGAAGCAAAATTAGCCACTAGAAATCCGGCGATCTCATCGACGACGATCTTAGGGCTGTCTTTGCCTCCGAAAACCTCTTCTCCCCTTTTACACAACCAGGTCGCGAACGCGACGAACGCGATGAGCATAAGAAGCGCGAGGTGGAGCGCCGTGCCGGCGATGCGGTTCAGGCCCAGCGACAGAGGAATCGCCACGAGCGTTCCGGCGGTGCCGGGGGCCCAGGGAAGATACCCCGCGCCCGCTCCCGTGATCAGAAATAAGGTTATACGCTTCGTTATTTTTTCACCATCCGTAAGAAATGTACACTTTTACGCCAAGTGTGTATTTCCAGCAAGCAGAACGCAGTAGGTTGGTACGGCGAATCATCCAAACTTCGCGTGCTTCGTGGTTCGACCTTGCTCACCACGACCCTGAGGGTCTCGAAGGGTCGTGCTCTTCGTGGTGAGAGGATTTTTTAACCACGAAGGCTTCGGCCGTGAGCTCAGCCGAACGGACACGAAGGTCTCGAAGGAAGACAACGCAACTCGTGCAGAGATGAATAATCCCGGTCTAGGAGGCCGGGGTTGCGGCCAACTCGGCGGTGAAAAGCTGCTTCCGGTTTTCGAAGACCTTGAGCAGAGCGGGCTCGATTTGATGTTCGGCGGGAGATTCGAAGTTCAGCGGATCTATATATTCACGGTTCTGATAGATCTCGAAGTGGAGATGCGGGCCGGTCGTTAAACCGGATTTGCCGACGTAGCCGATGATCTGGCCCTTTTTAACCGGCGCGCCGTTGCGGATGCCTCTGGCGACTCTTTGCAGATGAGCATAACGCGAGGAATAGTCCGATTCATGCTCCACTTCGATCATCCGGCCGTAACCACCCTTGCGCCATCCGGCATAAAGGATCTTGCCGTCGGCGACCGCGCGCACCGGCGTGCCCAAACCGGCGGCGAAATCCACGCCATTATGCGGGCGGTCGATTTTCAGAATCGGATGGAAGCGCGAGTGCGAGAATGTCGAGCTGATATTGGTGAATTCCAGCGGAAAGCGGAGGAATGCACGCGCCAGAGTCCTTCCGTCGAGATCGTAGTAGTCGCCTTTTCCCTTCTCCTTTTCAAAATACATTGCAAAGTAGCGCTGCCCCGCGCTCACCAGCTCGGCGGCGAGAATCTTGAGCGAAGGTTTGTTCTTGCTATCCTTACGCGACCGGTCTTCATATAGAACTTTGAAGGTGTCACCTTTCTGGACCTCCTTGTCAAAATCGATTTCCCAGGAAAAGAGGTCCGCCAGTTGCGAGAGAACGGTTTGGCTGAGCCCGACCCGTGTGCCGTCCTCGAAGAGCGTCGTCTCAATCACTCCGCCGGCGGTTTTAAGCTCGACGTCATAGGGCTTCTCGCGCTTGCTGAAGACGATTCCCTTGGTTCCTTTTTCCCAGGTGAGGATGGAGTCTTCATTCTGCTCGACCTCGACCGCCTTCAGTTGTTCTTTTGCCTTCGGCGAAGAAGCGCGGCTCAGGTAAAGCTGAACTTCTTTTCCCGGACGGAACGCGCTCAGCGGGAGCTGCTTTTGAATCGCCTGCAGCCACAGCTTTCTTTCTTGCAGCGATACGCCGTTACGGACGAACAGGTTGCCGAGCGTGTCGCCGGATTGGATCTTGTAGCTGATTCTTTTTAGGGCGCTGAGACCTTCGGGCGGGGAAAAGTCTTGTTCAAGCGGCGGGAGATTCGGGGCGCCTGGTTTTCCTACGGCGCCCTTGAGTGTAGGAAGCAGCCCGGCCGCGCTCTCCTCCGCGGCGGATGCCTGCTCGGCTGAGACTTCAACCGGGACCCATGCCAGCACCCCGATTAAAGTGCCGGTCGCAACGATGAGTTTGAATACCATGATGCAAATGGCCGAGCTTTTTTTCTTGGGCGTCCTTTTTACATTCGCTTAATCCAAAAAATGGGCCAAAATTCTTTTGTTGATAACCTCTCTGTCCTGAGTTGTCAACATAAGAATTGTCCTGACTTACGTTAAATAAGCCGTGAATTCCTTCATGCGCCACGAAAAGCTAAATTTCCCTCAGGAAAAACCGCCTAAAGAAGACTTCCAGAAGGAAGACGAGCGCCGCAAGGAAGATAAAATAAGGGCGGAAGAATGTCACTTTGGCTGCCGTATATACCGTCCTCGGCTCTTGCTCGGGGCGAAAATTTATCGATCCGCCGGTGGATTCAGCGATTTGGTCCAATAGCGTTAGATTAAACCCGTCTTTATAAACGTCGCCTTTTGCCTTCACGGGGAGGGTAAACCCTGCAACGGGATAGCCTACGAGGCGCCCGCGGCGTTCCTCCTTAAGCTCGATCCGGTAGTCTCCAGGCGAGGCGAACGGCAGCTTGGATTGGTAATGGCCGGGCGCCAGGCGATTCAACGTGCCTTCTCCCTTACCACTCTCGGCACTGCTGTACGAATAACGAAAAACATTACCGTCAAATTCTTGACTATAGAGGTAGAAGTCCAACACCGGCTGATCCTCTACCATATTGATTCTCACCTCATGGGCCGGAAGGCTCCCTCGCTCCGGCCTAAGCCAGTCGAAAACTTTTCCCCAGAACCTTTCCAGTCCTCCCCACGCGATCCAGTCCTTCGACCAGCGACCCCCCTGATCGCTTGTGAAAACCGCCGACTTCCCTTTACCGTAGCGCCACGAAGCCAGAAGCGGGGAGGTCGTTGCATCGTGTGGCAGCATCAACTCCAGACGGGCGCCTTTTTTGAGTTCGCTTTCGATATACCCTTTTAACGGCGGGAAGGACCGGTCCGGCAGGCCGGCGAGGATCTCCGATCCTCTGGCGAGCGCAGGGACGTAAGCCTTCTCCTGCCGCTTAATATCCGGAGCTTTTTGCGCGATCACTTGAAAGACGATTTGCGGCAGCTCGGATAGATTGGTGGCGATATGGTAAACTCCGTCGCCGTAGGTTGCGATTCGTTTTATGAAAGCTTCATTGACACCATTGCCGATCCCGACTGCCGAGACTCTAATTTTGCCTTCAGTCTTCATATAGCCGACTAGGTCGATATATTCGCTTGGACTGCCACGAATCTCATCTGCGTCGGTCAGAAGGATCACATGCTTGCGACCGGCGGGCTGCTTCTGAAGCTGCTTCATGGCCTCCTCGAGACCGGGAAGAAGGTAGCTGTTGCCTTTAGCTCGTAAGCCGTCCATCTGCGTTCCAAAAGTTGTGCGGGCTTTTTTGACCGGGACTATAGGAACAATCGTCGAGGGCTTCGTATCGACGGCGATCACGCCGATGAAATCCTGTTCCCGGAGTTGTCCTAGAAGCTCGGCCGCGGTCATTTTTGCGTAGAGGAGACGGTTCTCTTTGAACCGGTTCTCGCTTGGATCCATGCTCGTGGATTTATCAATGACAAGGAGCACGGCCCGGTTCGTGTCCTCCTTCTTGTGCTCGATAATCTCGACCGGCAACACCGGTCCGAGCGGAGTCTGCCGGTAGCCTCCCGGCGCGAGGCCGCCTTCGTCCCCCAAGACGAGCAGGCCGTTCCCGGCATTGACGTGCCGCTCGATCGCGCCGAGATACGCCGGCGGAAACACGTCCCTCTGTACATTGTTAAAGATGACGAGGCCGTGCCCATCCGGTGAGGGCGGCGAGTTGCCAGCAATGACCGAGGTGATCTCGAAGCCGCGGCGTTTGAGCAATTCTTCGAGATAGTTACCCTCGCCGGCTCGGCCGTTCAGCAGCAACACTTTTTCCTTGCTCTGAACCGCGACCCATGCCGTCGCCTGGTTGTCCTGAGAAAAGCGATCGGCCTCGGCGCGGCGTGGCGTGAATTGAGCTTGGAACGACACTAACGACCCTTCGCCGACGGCTGTCTGATAGCTCAGCATCTGGCTACCAGGCCTGAGCCGTACCGGCTCGTTCTTGATCGGCTGGCCGTTGCGCTTGAGGACGAGACTGCCATCGACTTCCTTCCTGTCGTTGTTTTCCACGAGCACGCTCAGGTTGACCGGTTCACCTTGGATGCCCAGGCTTGGAGCGAAGACTTTTTTCACCGCCACGTTGGCTGCCGCGGGCCGCTCCGGCGGCAGCATCGGATAGACTTTGATACCGGCCTGAGCCAGCGATGGAATCAGCCGTCCCACGTCGCCTTCGGTCTGCCAGCCGTCCGTGAAGAGAAAAACGCTGCGCTCGCGCCGCGGCAGGCGCAGAAGAGCGGCGAAAAGCCCCTCCAGGTTGGTTTCTTCCGGCTTGATCCGCTCGATCGACGCTTCACCTTTCAGCCAGCGCTCCCAATCCTTGACCTCTTCCGGCGCGCCGCCGAAGACAAAGACGCGGTCGCCGCTCCGCGGCATCAAGTTTTGTTGCGTCATCCAGAGTCTCATCTCCGGGGAAACGCTCCGTGACAAATCAAAAGCAAATACGCGCTCGCCCGCCGGCGTCCGTGCCGACGTTTGTTTGGTCTCCCGCGGGTCGGCCAGGGCGAGGACCAATAGCGAAAGAACGATGGAGCGCCACAGGATCGCAGGCAGAAAGAAGCGGCGCCAGCCGAGCCAAAGCAGGGGCAAGAGAATGAACAGTAGTAAAAATAACGGCTGCCCGAATTCGAATTGAGAGTGAAGACTCATGTTTTATGCCCAGCGAAAATCGTCGGACTGCCTGGCGGGTTCCGTCGCCGGGCGCTCGCGAGTTGCAGCAGGAATCAGAAACCACTCCAGCATCAGCAGCGCGAGCGCGGCCAGCAGCAGATAAGGCCAAAGCGACGCGTAAAAGGCGCGCGCGGTTACTGCGCCTGGATCCCCGCCGAGCCGAATGGCTGTCGGCTCCTGGAGATCCGATTCTCTCTCGTCGTTGAAATTGACGGCGAAAAACCTTTCCGTTTCTCCACCCGTGGCCCGATAGATCCCCTGAGTATAAGTGGAAGCGAAGGCCCCGGAGTATTTTTCCGTCGTGTATTTTGTCCCGTCCGGCGCCAGCACGGTTTCTCCGGCGCGAAATTTCGCGGCCAGCGGCTCGCCCGTGAAGCCGGTATTTCCGCCCCGCGCCTGATGGAACCACTCGAGCATGTTAAGAGTGAAAATCGACACGGGGAGATTCTGTTGTCCGAGAAACGGAAACGGGTCGAAGCCGAGGGCGAGATAGCGGAAGTTTTTTTGCTCCAGCGCAACGGCCAACGCTCCGTCCGGTCCCTGGATGATCGCTTCGCCAAAGGTTCCGGTTTTCAGCGGCCGCGTATATGCGGATCGAAACAAAGCAAAATTGATATAGCGAGTGAGCGGATGGGGCTCGCGCCAGCCGGAGACGACCGCCCCCGAAGAGACGGCGCCGATCTCGACCAAAGGGTTCTCTTTCGGCGGCAAAACGAAGAGAGCATGGCTGTCGGGCAGCGCCGCCGGAGCGGAATAATGAAAGATCTCCAGCGCGTGAGGCTCGAAGGTTTCTTTTTCGTAAGCTTGAGGCGACACGACCTGAATCTCAACGCCCGGAATCGCGCGCAGACTGGAGAGCGCTTCGGGGCGCGGCGAGACTGCGAGAATTTTGAGCCGGCTTTGCGACGGCGGCACGGCGAAGCGGCGATTATCGAGCGTCAAGCCGTCGCGGGCGTCGATCTCGGCCTCGTAGTAGGGGTGCGCCGGGAGATTTTCGAACGATGCCTCGACATCTTTGCCCGCCGGGACGGTATAGGCGCGGCTCGCGAGCGCCTTGCCGTTTCCCTTTATAACCAGCGTGAACTTTCCGTTCGTGGTGGAGAAGTTTCTGATCGAGAGTCTCGCCTCCAGCTCCGGCGCCGCCCACGAGCGACGCGAGACTTGGAACGCGGTGATCGCGAGATTGCCTTTGGGACGTCCCACCGATACCACGCGCACGGTCTCATTCTGCCCCTCGGCGGGGTGATCGGTGAGAAAGTGCAAGCGCTCGTATCTTCTCTCCTGGATCAGGCGCGCGAACTCGGCGGCATAGTCGATGGCCGGCTCCGCCAGATCGAGCGGCTTGAGTGAATTGAGCCGGGTGATCGCCTCGCCAGGCCTCAATGTTTCTTCCGTCAGGCGCGTGAGCCGCGGAGCGATGAGATACAAATCGGCGCGGGCTTGCGCCGGAAGGGCGCGTAAGATTTTTGTCGCTTCGTCTTGGGCCAGTTGGAAGCGGCTCTTTTCGCTTTCCATCGCCTGCATGCTGGCCGAGTTGTCCAGAACCAGGGCGACGTTTACTGGGCGAAAGGATAGCGACGGCTCTCCGAGTGCGGACAACAAAAGTGCGAGGAGGAATAGTTGCAGGAAAAAGATCGGCGGCAGGTAGAGGCGCCGCCACGGGCGCGCGGTCAAGCGCGGCGCGAGTTCCCGCAGCAGGAACACGCTGGAAAAAAGCCGTCGGTGCGGCCGGCGTTGGATCAAATACGGTATTATAAGAAGCGGCAGCAGCGCCAAGGCATAAAGAGCGCTGGGGTTGAGAAATTCCATCGTCTTACCTGAAGAGGCCGGTTGCCGGCAGCGTCTTGAGCACGAACTCGCTCAAGTCTTCGTCGGTGATATAACGCGAGTATTGAATTCCGCTCTGATGACAAAAGCTCTTGAGCTCCCGGTTGTGACGCTCCAATCTTTCCTGATACTCGCGGCTAAGACTCTCGCTCCATTGGAGCCTGAGCTCTTCGCGGCTTTCGCTGTCGATCAGCCCCAGCTCGCCGCGCGGCAGCGCGGGCTCGATTTCCTCGCGGCTCAATACCTGGACTGCCGAGATGTCGAGATTGAAAGCGCGGAGAACATTCAACCCTTGCTGGTAGGCAGGGGCCGGCAGGAGAAAATCGGAAATCAGAATCGCTTTGCCGGGACGTCGGATGTGTTTTAGGTGAAGACCGAGGCAGGGCGCCGGCTCCAGCGCTCCACCTGGTGAGACGGAGGAGACAAAACGAATCAGGTCTCTCATGCGCTGGCGCCCGCGGTAAAAAGGGGAGGCGGCGGCGTTTGTGTCTTTGAGAGAATGGAGCCGGACGTGATCGTGGTTCGCCAGAACCACATAGCTCAGCGCCAGCGCGAGATTTGAGGCCGGAGCGAATTTCTCCCGGCGTGAGGGGAACGCCATCGAGCCGCTGGCGTCGATAAAAATATAGGCGAAGAGGTCCACCTCCTCGTGGAAGAGGCGGACGTAAAGCCGGTCCGAGCGGGCGAAGATTCCCCAATCGAGATAGCGCAGGTCGTCGCCGGGCGAGTATTTGCGGTAATCGGCAAACTCCAAGCTCGTGCCGCGCCGGGGCGAAGAGTAGGCGCCGGGGTGATTGCCGAGGACGTCCTTGCGCGTGCGCAGACGCAAGACTTCCAGACGATTCAAGAAATCAGAGGTGAACGGGGCAGGGAGCATGATGCTCTTACTTGAAGGGCGATCAATCGCGCGGGACTTTTTTGATAACGGCAGCGAGGATTTGATCCGCCGTGACGTTTTCCGCCTCGGCCTGGAAGTTGAGAATCAGGCGATGGCGCAAGGTGGGATAGATCACCGCCGCGATGTCTTCGTGGCTCACGTGCACGCGGCCTTCCGCCAGGGCGGTTCCCTTGGCGCCGAGGATGATCGCCTGCGCGCCGCGCGGGCTGGAACCGAAGCGAAGATATTCTCTCACTTCCGGCACGGCGCCGTTATTTTGGCCGTCCGGCTGCGTCGCGTGCACGAGACGCACGACATAGTCCTCCAACGGCGGCGCGATGAGAACCTGGCGCAAGAGAAGCTGCATGTTGGAGACGACTCCGGCGCCGTCGGCGGAAAGAACCTTCGTGGCTTCCTGAATACCCGCGCGCGTCGTGCGATGGAGAATCTCGGTCAATTCGACGGGCGTCGGATGCGCGACCAATAGCTTAAAGAAAAATCGGTCGAGCTGCGCCTCCGGAAGAGGGTAGGTGCCTTCCAGCTCGATCGGGTTCTGCGTCGCCAGCACCATGAACGGCGGTTCCATCGGATAGGTCACGCCGAACGCCGTCACCTGCCGCTCCTCCATCGCTTCCAAAACCGCCGACTGGGTTTTCGGCGTGGCGCGATTGATCTCGTCCGCCAGAACGACGTGCGCGAAGATCGGGCCTTTCTTGAATTGGAAATCGCGGCGGCCGTCGCTCTCGCTGAGCACCTGCGTGCCGACGATGTCCGCAGGCATGAGATCGGGCGTGAACTGGACGCGCTTGAAAGAGAGGCCCAGGGCACGGCTCAAAGATTTCACCAAGAGGGTTTTGCCCAGGCCGGGCGCGCCTTCCAGCAGCACGTGGCCGCCGGCGAAAAAGGCGATCAAAACTTTCCGGATCACGTCGGCGTGGCCGACGATGACCTCTTTGATCTCCGTCTCGATGCGAAAAAATAATTCGCCGAACTCTTCCGGGTCCATGGGGCGTCTTTCTCTAACGGATCATGCCGCGATATTCCAGCGGCAGCATCTGCTTCTCCGCCGCGGCGTTCGGCTGATCGGGCCGGGCGAGCGGCAGGTTGCCGACCGGCGGCCTAGAGCCGAGGGATCTTCTCTTGCCGTCGCCCGTGGCGTCGCCGGTCTCCGACGCCGTCTGTTCTTCGGGCAGTTGAACGGTGACAAAGCGCGAGTTTTTTAGCGCCTGGCCCTGGGTTATCGAGGGAGATTTCCCATCCTGCGGTCCCGTGCCGCCTTTAAGTTCCATGTGCTCCGTTGGGCCGCGGCCTAAGCCGTTTCCCTTATCCTGCCGGAGGTCGTCGCCTTGGGCTCGTTCGGTTCCCCCGAGTTCTCCGGCTTGTTTTTGTTGCTGTTGTCCCGTTGGCTTGGTCGTTTCGGAAATATTTTTTTCTACTGTTCCAGACGGCGTAGGGGGACCCTTGCCGCCTTGCTTCTCTGCTTCGCCGCCGTCTGCCGTTCCTTGTCCTCTTCCTTCGCGCTGGTCGGACGATTGTTGCCCGCCCGCGCCTTTCCCCTGGCCCTGCCCGCTTCCCAATCCCTCTTCCAAACCGCTCAACTGGGTTTTAGCTTGGCGCAGAAGCTCGTCGCGGCTTCCGGCGGTCGTTTGCGGGCCGGCGAGTTGCTGGTTGATCTGGCGCAGTAATTCTTCGATCGACGAGCGCTTCTCTTCGTTGGAAATCGCCGGATCCCGGATTTGAGTTGCCACCGCCTTCAGGCGCTCAGCTAATTTTTCCAGGCCGGGAAATCGGGCCAACTCTTCGCCGACAAGCGCGAGATCACTACCGCCGCGGGCGTTCGGCTTGAGCAGCGGCGCCAGCTCCATCGAGAGATGGAACAGCAAGATGGCGATCAGCGAGGCGATGCAGGAATTTAAGAATGAGCGGCTCACGCGAAACGGGAAGTCCCGCTTGAACTCGATGCGCGCGTGGAGCGCCGCCGCCTCACGCTTCAGCCGCGAAAGCAATACGGGGGGCGAAGCCATAGGCTCGATAGTCGCCAGGGTAAGGAAGCGATCCTCTCCCGCCGCTTTGTCGTCGATCAGCCGGGCAACCAAACGCTCCGAAGGTGCGAGCGAACGAAAGCGCGCGACCGCCGCTAGGCTGGCGATAACCAAAAGCGCTGCGCCGGCGACCAGTACGGCATCGGAAGCGAGCCATTCGAAGCGATGCAGGAAAAAGATCATGTAATAGAAAGCGAGCAAGGGCGGCAGAAAAAAAAGCACCGCCTGCCACAGAGCGTGGAGCGCAAGACGATGGCGGACGACGCCGATGATTTTTTCCGGCTCGGATGCAATGGAAATATTCATTTACACTCCAGGCCGTTGAAAAAAGTCCACTCAATCATCAGCACGCCCGAGGATCTCTCTCCGGGCCGATGCGATACGACAGCGCTACGCGGCACGAGAGTTCTAACGGAAATTCTAAAATACGCTTGAGGCTCCACGTCCCACGCATCGGCCCTTCGAGAAACCCCCGAGCGGGCTGTTACGACGGCTGCGCCCCAGCCGTGCGACTTGTGACTATTTTAACTTGGGCCGTTTTGATCGGGCTGAAAAAAAGAATAACACTGTTACCTAATATAACACGCAAGATCTGAGAATAAAGCGCGGATTAACGTGGGTTACGGATACGATTAGTCCTCGAGCGCGAGCCGCTCCGGGCGAGGTCAATAGTTTCTGTGCCTCGAAGGCCGCCCTCGCCGGCCACCCCAAAGGTGCTTAATCAATCGTCCAGGGCCTGTGGTTCGACTTCGCTCACCACCCTGAGACTGTCGAAGGGGCGTGTCGCTCCACGTCCCTGTGACCTTTGCCCGTCGGGCTCGCACTCTCGGGCCCCTCTGCCGCCAATTTGAAATATCTGGAATTTGAAATTTGAGACTTCGTCGTGAGCTCAGTCGAACGATTCCGAGCGGAGCGAGGACTAGCGGCGTGGGGCGCGGCTGGGCGCGCTTTGATATGATTTGACCGCGCGGTTATGACCTGCGAGATCCACCGAGAATAGGTGCGTGCCGTCGTTCTTCGAGACAAAGTAGAGGTACGGGACATCGGCGGGAAAGAGCGCCGCTTTGAGAGAGGAAAGACCCGGGTTGCAGATCGGTCCGGGCGGGAGGCCTTTGACGCGATAGGTGTTGTACGGGCTGCGGCTTTGGAGGTCTTTGCGCGTGATATTGTTGGCAGGCGGGTGCACGCCGTAAATCACGGTGGGATCGCTTTGCAGAGGCATCTTCATCTTCAGACGATTATGGAATACGGCCGCGACCAAAGGCCGCTCGATCTCATCGCCGGTTTCTTTTTCGATGATCGAAGCCAGAATCACGACCTCGTGCGGTGTAAGGTCCGGGACTTTTTGCGGCATCATCGGATTGAAGACGGCGCGAAATTGCTCCACCATCGCGGTGAGGATTTCCCTCTCCGTGACCGTCGGCGGGAAATAATAGGTGTTCGGGAACAGGTAACCTTCGATGCCCGTCTCCTCGAAGCCGAGCTGCGATAGCAGCTCTGGGTTCGAGGCCTCCGCAAGCAGCCGATCCCTGTCGCCGATTCCCGACGCCCATAGTAGGTCGGCCACTTCCTTGAGCGTCAGCCCTTCAGGGACCGTCACGCGGTAGAACAAACCCTTGCCCAATACCATTTGATCGATGATCGCGGCGGGCGCCAGCGGCAAATCGAAGCGGTAATAGCCCCAGTGGATTTTCTTGTCGAGCTTCCACAGGCGGGCCCACAGGGAAAAAAGCCTGTCGTTCGGAAGCGCGCCTTTTTCCTTGAGCTTATTGACGACGGACGAGAAGGGCTCGCCGCGCTCGATTTTGATCTCGATCTTCTCGGCCTTTTTAAGCGGCGGGACGTAGAGAGCGGCGAGCGCGAAGCCGAGTACCAGAAGGGCCGAGAAGAGGATGAAGAGCAGGCTTAAAAAAAAGGATTTCACGCGCAAAGCTTTGGTCGAAAAGCAAAGAGGGGCGCGAATCAGTTCTCCGTCAGGTTGGTCGTCATCCAGCCCTCGACCTGCTTCAGCCAGCCGGCGAAAGGATCTTCTCCCGGTTCCGGCGCAAAATAGGCCTTGCGCATGTAGTCGAGGGCGCCCGAGTAATATTCGAACTTCTTCGACAGCTCCTGAAAAAGAATGAAGCCGGTGCGGTAGAGCGAGAGGTCGAGCTCGGAGACCGTCCAGTAGGAGCGCTGGCCCTCCTGGAGGTAGTAGTCGAGAAAGCCGTTCTTCTCCACGTGCGAGCGAAAGATGCCGCTCATGAAAAGCGTGTAGTCGCCGAGATACTTGCGCACCTCGCGTTCCTGCAGCACGCGGTTTTCTCCGGGGTTCTCCGGACGCGTCTCCGACAGGATCTCAACGACGCTGTCGAGCTGTTTGCCGGCGCTGGAGCGGATGCGGTAAAGATTATTCGTGCTGGCGAAGTCGGTCAGGACATCGGCAACGTAGCGCGCCACCGTCGCGTCGTTGATGCCGAGCTGCCAGAAGCTCCGACGCGTCATGTCGTGGAAGAAATTATGCAGCCGGTCGGTCGATATCTTCTTTTCCGCCATCGAAATAAATGATACCAGAGTCATGGGATTTTTGAAAGATTTTCTCCGGCTCACCGAGCCGTCCGAATCTCAGGCAGCGCCCGGCCGGCCGTTTCTCGCCTCTCGCGCCGGAGAATATACGAGGATATGAGGATATACTGGGATATCATCGAGCCGCTTTGCGCGTCGTGCCGACTAGAGGAGGCGATTTATGGGACGGGATCTCAAAGAGGTTTTTTTTCGCCTGGACGGAGCGTGGGCTTCGTTCGAGCTGATAGCCATCCGCAAACGGGAAGATTACCTGAAGCCCTTCCGCATCATTAAATGCAAGATCGACGATCAGGTCGATTTTCAATCCTCCGCCGAAACGAGAAGCAATACCGAGGCTTCGGTGCTGATCGAAATCTTCGGCGAGGAAGAGCTGGTGGCCGCCGGCGGCCGCGGCCCGGTGCATGCCGTGGACAACGCGATGCGTAAGGTGTTGGAGAAACATTACCCGCAGCTTTCGGAGGTTCGTCTCGAACAGTTCGACGTGCGCCTGCTGCCTCACGGCGAGGTGATCGACGATGACGAAAGAGGGGCGGCCAGTCCGGTGCGGGTGCTGGGAATCTTCTCCGACGGCAAAGAGCGCTGGGGCACCGTCGGCGTCGCCGAAGACATTCTTCAGGCGAGCGTAGAGTGCATTATCGATGGGCTCGAATGGAAACTCAGAGGCGAACATAAGCATTAGTGCAGGACGGTGTAAACGTCCATAAGTCAACCGCCCGCCCGTGAGTCTCTCTCCGGGCCGATGCGATACGTCTGTGCAACGCGGCACGAGAATGCTACAAGAAATTCTGAAGTACGCTTGATGCACCTCGTCTCACGCATCGGCCCTTCGAGAAACCCCCGGGCGGGCGGCATAGATCGTCGTGCTCGGCTGCTCCTGCTTATTTGCGCTCTATTATTATCGGGCTGTTTGATGGAAGAGAAATTTATTTTTTTTCCTGTCGCCGAGATCGAGCGGACGCCGCGAGACGTCGGGCTCGGCTTTGAGGACGTCTATTTCATGACGACCGACGGTGTCCGTGTAAACGGCTGGTTCGCGCCGTATGCCGGAGCGCGGACCACGCTGCTCTGGTTTCACGGCAACGCGGGCAACATCAGCCATCGCGTGGACGGCATGAAGCTGCTTCACGACAGGGTGAAAGCCAACGTCTTCATCATCGACTATCGCGGCTATGGCCGGAGCGAAGGGACGGTCTCCGAAAAAGGCACCTACGAAGACGCCCGCGCGGCGCTCCGATATCTAAGATCCAAAAAAGATCTCGATGTGAAAAAAATCGCGATCTTCGGGCAATCCTTGGGCGCTGCTGTGGCGACGGAATTGGCCGCCGGCGAAGACTGCCTGGCGCTTGTACTCGAGGCGCCGTTTGTCTCGATCCGCGAAATGGCGCGCGCGGTCTTTCCATTCCTGCCGATCGGTCCTCTGCTCCGCACTCGCTATGACGTGGCGGAAAAAATCAAAGAAGTGAAAGCCCCCGTCCTCGTGCTTCAGGGCGACCGCGACGAGGTGATTCCGGTCGAACAAGGAAAAAAAGTTTTCGCCGCGGCGCCGTCGCCTAAGGAGTTCTATGCAATTCCCGGCGCCGGCCACAACGACACGTTCCACGTTGGCGGAAACGCCTATTTCGATGTCATCAAGAGCTTTATCGACCGGACCGCCGCCGGCCGGATCGAGCCCGTTGGATCCACAAAGTAGACGGTTCTCGGCTTCTGGACAGAAGGCCCGCCTTTGGCCTATAAGTTATTGAGTCAGGTAAGCGGGAGGCCGTCATGATCCAGCCGTCATCTGCTTTTTCCCAGTCTCTGGACAAAGTCGTCGCCAACTGTCAGCTCAATCTCAAATGGTGTGTTTATTCCAAAGATCATTTGGCCGTGAGCGGCGCCAGGATGCTCGTCCAGCAGTGGGGAATCTTCACGCGCCATAGCCGGCGCTGCTGGGCTTACGTGGTCGGCAACTGCCCGCACATCGAGGTGAGGAAATTCATCGTCACCGAGAACCTCTACGAAGAAGAGGCCCTGGAAGGCCACTCCCATTTCGAGCTGCTGGTTAAAATGGGCAAGGCCGTCGGCCTCAGCCGCGAGCAGATCGAGTCGGCCAAGCCGCTGCCGACGACGGTCGTCGCGCTCCACGCCTGGGAGGCGCTGACCAAGAACCGCACGTGGCACGAAGGGCTCGCGGCCAAGGCGGTTCTGGAGCGGACCAACGATCGGAACTGCGGCAACTTTTCGGCGTTGGAAGCGGAACGATGGATGCGCCAACTAAAACTTTCTCCCAACGACGTGGAGTTCTGGTCGCTGCACGATTCGGTCGATCAGGTCCACGGCGGCGGCTCGTTTGCGCTGTTGGAGAAATATCTCTGGACCGAGGCTGAAAAACAGGCGGCGTTGCAAGCCGCCGAGGAATCCATGATGGCATGGAAGGTTTATCTCGACGGCGTTGTCGACGCCTGCGCCGGGACCAACCCGGCAATGGAGCTGAGATATGGCACAGCCTGAAAAAAAGAACGATTTGAAAGCTTTTGACGAAGAGCTCAAGCGTCACCACATGACCGGCCAGTGGATCTACGAAGAGCTGTTGGTAAGAGCCATCGGCGGGCCGCGGCCCAAAGGGGTGCCCTACATCTGGCCATGGGATTTGGTTTATCCCAAGCTGCTCGAGGCCTGCGAGGCGCTGCCGGAAAGCGAAACCGCGCGGCGGAGTCTTTTATTCAACAATCCCGGCATAGAAAATCACGGCACGACGCAGACGCTCCTCATGGGCATTCAGATGATCAAGCCCGGCGAGCATGCCTGGGCCCACCGTCACACGATGGCTGCGATCCGCTTCGTCATTCAGGGCGACGGCAACGTCTGCACGACCGTGGACGGCGAGGTTTGCCCGATGGAGGATTACGACCTCATCCTGACGCCGACCTGGACGTGGCACGATCACCGCAACCCGACGAACAAAAGCACGATCTGGCTCGACGCTTTGGATGTGCCGCTCGTTCTCGGTCTTAATGTGCCTTTCTACGAGCCCTATCCCGGCAATCAACTCCAGGCGCTGCGCGACGAGGGCGGCTCGCTCGGGCAAAGGACCGGGGACGTTCGTCCGACCTGGGAGAAAACCAAAGCGAAAAATCTGCCGATGCGCTACCGCTGGAAAGACACCGAGGCGCGGCTCAAGTCTTTGGCGAATACGCCCGGCAGCCCTTATGACGGCGTCTCGCTCGAATACGTCAACCCGGTTGCCGGAGGATCGACCTTTGCCACCATGAGCTGTTGGATTCAGATGCTGCGGCCCGGCGAGCGCACGAAAAAGCACCGGCACACTTCGAGCCACATGTACTTCGCCGTCCGCGGCGAAGGGACGACGATGGTCGGCGAGCAGGCGCTCGAATGGAAGCGGCACGATTCCTTCGTCGTCCCCAACTGGGCCTGGCACGAGCACGTCAATCGCTCGCGTGACAATGACGCGATTCTTTTTTCCGTCAACGACATCCCGGTCATGAAGGCCTTCGATCTCTATCGCGAGGAGCCGGAAAACTCGCTCCGCGCGGTGGAAGCGCCGCCGGTCCCGGCGGTCGCGCCGGCGAAACACTAAGCAAAGATGTTGGAAATTTCTGGTTAAATTTTAGAGTAAGGGGTCGGAAAAAAGATCACTCGCGCGCAGACGCAAAGTACGCCAAGTTCGGAGAAATAAGAGGATATTGTTTTCTTCGCGCTCTTGGCGTCTTGGCGCGATAAAATTTGTTGAAGTGGTTCTGTTCAACATTAAAACGTAAGAATCTAACACCCGTAGAGAGCGAGGATGAGGGCTACTTTAGTCGCGTTGTTAGGGGCGCTATTTTTTGTCTCCGCCGCGCCTGAGAGCCGGGCGCAGGCGCCGCTGCAAAAAGTGACCATCAGCTACTCCAGCAGCGGCATCACCTCGATCGAATTTTTCATCGCCAAGGAAAAAGGATTTTTCCGCGAAGAGGGACTGGAGCCGCAGTTGGTGCAGATGTCCGCCAACCTTGCGATCGCCGCCGGAGTCACGGGCGACCTCACCGGCTTGAGCTCCATCGGAAGCGCCATACGGGCGGTCCAGCGGAGCAACGTTCCGCTACGGGCGGTTTCCGTGAGCCTCCGCCGCCCGCTTTTTTGGCTGATCGCGCGCCCCGAATACAAATCGGTCAAGGATCTCAAAGGCAAAATCATGGGCATCGTCACGGTAGGAGGGAGCCAGCACACCGCCGCGAGAAAGCTGCTCGCCCTGCACGGCCTCGATCCGGATAAAGACATCACGGCGCTCCAGGCGGGAGAGGAGAGCCGGCAGCTCCAGGCCCTGGTTACGAACGCGATCCAGGCGTCGGCGATCAGCCCGCCGTGGGTCCTGCTCGGCCGCGACAAATTCAAAATGAATATCCTCGACAGCTCGATCGACAAGTTCGCCAGCATTCAGAACGGCCTGGCCGTTCATGTAAAGACGCTTCAGGAAAAGCCCGACTTGGTGAAGAAGATGCTGCGCGCCAAGGCCAAGGCAGGGAAGTACTTTGAGCAAAACGAAAAAGAAGTGAGCCAGATGCTCGCTAAAATGTGGAATACCGACGTGTCGATGGCGCTGGAATCCTATCGCATGTCCAAACCGGCGTTTACGGGTTCGGGCATTCCTTCCGACGAAGAGATCAAGGAGTATTTGGCTCTTGAGGCGCAGATTCTAAAGCTCCCGGCGCCGATGGAGCCGTCGCAGGTGTTCGACTTCAGCTTGCGGAGAGAGGTCAACAAAGAACTGGGAATAAAATAGGCTGTAGGCGGTAGGCTGCAGGCGATAGTCCGGAGGAAAAGATGGCAAAAAGCGCTGCGAGAGTTAAGGGCACGGAAAGAGGATACGCCGATCTGCGCGATCATATAGACGCGCTGGAGCGCGCGGGGCTCTTGGTCCGCGTGAAGCGCGAGATCAACAAAGACACCGAGATGCACCCGCTCGTGCGCTGGCAGTATCGCGGCGGACTCCCGGAAAAAGATTGGCGCGGCTTTCTCTTCGAGCGCGTCACCGGCGCCAAGGGACGGCGCTACGATATTCCGGTCGGCGTCGGCGTGATGGCGGGCTCGAAGTATATCTGTGCGGTCGGACTTGGCTGCAAGCCGGAAGAAATCGCGGACACTTGGCAGAAAGCCTTTCGCGGCCCGATCGAGCCCGTCATGGTGGGAAGCGGCGCGGTGCAGGAGATCATCCAGAAGAAAGAAGACCTAAAACGCTCGGGCGGGCTGGACCAATTTCCCGTTCCGATCTCGACCCCCGGCTTCGACGGCGCCCCGTTCATCACGGCCGGCCACTGGATCACCAAAGACCCCGAAACCGGCATACGCAACGTCGGCAACTACCGCGGCCATCTGAAAGCCCACGACCGATTGGGAATTTTTCCCGGCCCAGGCCAACACGTCCTCGCGCATTGGAACAAATGCAAGGAGCGCGGAATTCCTCTCCAAGCCGCCGTCGTCGTCGGACCGCCGCCGGTGGTCTCCTACGCGGCAGTACAGAAGGTCCCGTATGGAGTGGACGAGTTGGCGGTCGCGGGCGGGCTTGTAGATGAGCCGATCCGTCTCGTCAAATGTCAGACGGTCGACATCGAAGTGCCGGCGGACGCGGAGATCGTCATCGAAGGCATTCTCTCGACGGAATACGTCGAGCCCGAGGGACCGTTCGGCGAGTCGCACGGCTACATGCATCCGCGCATGATGAACCCGTTCATGCAGATCACCTGTATCACGCGGAAAAAAAATCCGATCCTCGTCTCGTGGACGAGCCAGGTGACGCCGAGCGAGTCGAGCATCATCAAGCGCGTCGGCTACGAGCCGCTGTTTTTGAAATTTCTCAAGGGCGAGCTGGGGATCAAGAGCGTGGTTCAGGTCGCGATGCACGAGCCGCTCACGAATCTCCGCAAGGTGATCGTCGTGCAGATGAAAAAACCGACCGAGGCGGAGACCTGGCGCGCGCTGATGGGCGCGGCGACGTTCCATCCGGGGGTGGGGAAATTTTTGGTCGCGGTGGACGAAGATATAGACCCGTGGGACATGGACATGATCATGTGGGCTGTGAGCTATCGCTCGATGCCCGATAAGGACGTGCAGATTCTCAAAGGCCGCGAGCGCGGGCACGGCCCGCCGTTCGGCCGCGACGACCAGCCGGTCGAGACGCGCCAGGCCGACGAGTCGGCGCTTCTCATCAACGCGATCCTGCGCGAGAAATTTCCGCCGGTCTCGCTGCCCAAGAAAGAATACATGGAGAACGCGAAAAAGATCTGGGAAGAATTGGGCCTGCCGCGGCTCGCGCCGAAGAATCCCTGGTACGGCTATCCGCTGGGCGATTGGGACGACGAGCTGGAGGAGGAGGCGCGGCTGGCGGTTCTCGGAGACTACCTGGTGAACGGAGAAAAAATAAAAGGCCAGCGGAAGAAGGTGTAACATCGCTGATGTATTTCTTTCCGTCATTCCGGCCAAGCTGGCGACAGCCGGCGCGAGCCGGAATCCAGGAGAATTAGATGCTCTGGATGCCCGCTTTCGCGGGCATGGCGGATAGAGGCGGTAGGTTTGTTTTGCAACTTTTGACAGGATACTGACCAAACATGAAATCCAGCTCTCTCACGGCTCTCAAAAAAGACTTCGTCACGGCGATGCGCATCATCAGCCGCGAGGGGCTGAGCGACGCCTTCGCGCATTTGAGCGCGCGTGTGGGCGGCGACAAGATGCTCTTCATGCCGCGGCAAAGCCCGGCGCTGGTGAAGCCTAAAGATCTTTTCGTCGTCGATTTCAACAAGCAGGTGCCTCAATCCTCGGTGCATCAGGCTTTTTACAAGGCGCGGCCGGATGCCGGCGCCGTGATCCACTTCCACTCGCCGCAAGTGATCCTGCTCACCGTCGTCGGCGAAACCGTGCGGCCGATGCACAACTACAGCGCGATCTTCTACGAAGGCGTGCCGGTGTTCGAAGGGACGGGGCAGGTGGAGACGCCGGAGCGCGCGGCCGAGATCGCGCGGCTGCTCGGGCCCAGCAAGGCGATCCTGCTCCGCGGCCACGGCGCCGTCGTCGTCGGCAAGAGCATTCCCGAAGTCTGCATCCTCGCGCTTTATCTCGAAGAGTCCGCGCGCTTGCAGACCGAGGCGATGAAGTTGGGCCAACCGCGGTTTCTGAGCGCCGAAGAAGCGGAGAGAGTCGCGCGGCGCACCTTTAAGCCTCCCTCAAACGCCCGCGCCTGGGAACACTTCCGGGCGAAGAGTGAAATCTAACCCGGATTATTCACAGGGATATCACGCCTGAGTTACAGGCTCGTGGCACTCCCTCTTGGCGAGCTTTGCGCTCTTTGCGCGAGATAACTCTGATCCGATCCCTATTAATTCTTCCCGCCAAGACGCCAAGTACGCAAAGAAGAACTTTTTAATATTCCATTCTTTTCTTGGCGTCCTTTGCGGCTTTGCGCGAGATGGATGCCCGAATCATTTCTGCTACTCTCGGGTAGCGAACCTGCTACCTTTCGATCGCTCTCCTAATTCTCGAACGGCTCGCGGCATTAAAAATGAGCCGTGATTTCAACGTCTTGACATCGGTGCGCCACCTGCGCGATGTGGCACGGGCCTTGCCATTGAACTTAGCCGGAGAAAACCATGAGCAGAGGCGTAGTGTTCTTATTCGCTACGATCCTCGATTTCGCAGCCAAGAACCGGCTCCCGGCGATGTATACGGCCCCTGTATGGGTCGAGTCAGGCGGTCTCATGAGCTATGCGCCGGACATCCTCGGTAACTGGCGGCGCGCCGCCTACTTCGTCGACAAGATCCTCAAAGGCGCGAAGCCCGCCGACATTCCCGTCGAGCAGCCGACGAAATTCGAGCTGGTAATCAACCTGAAGGCGGCGAAGCAGATCGGCCTGACGATTCCGCCGAACGTGCTGGCAAGGGCGGATAAGGTGATCAAGTAATCGTGAAGCGTGAAACGTGAGGCGTGAGGCGAAAAAAATGAAAAAAACCTTTTGTACTGTTCTTTGCGCCATGCTCTTTGCGCTTCGCTTTTCAGCAGAGGCACAGCAACCTAAGAAAGTCCCGCGGATAGGTTTTTTATCACCATCCTTTTCTTCCGATCCCTTACTCAACATCCAGGCTTTTCGCCAAGGTCTCCGTGACTTGGGCTACCTCGAAGGCCAGAATATTATCATCGAGTACCGCTTTGCTGAGGAGAAGATAGATCGACTTCCCCAACTCGCTGCCGAGCTGGTAAGGCTCAATCCTGACGTGATCGTCACCAGCACTACCCCAGGTGTTCTGGCTGCAATAAAAGCAACAACGACGATCCCGATCGTTGTCGGGGCCGCTGGCGATCTTGTTCAACGAGGAGTTGTCGCAAGCCTTGCGCGGCCGGGTGGGAACATCACGGGGCTGATCTTCATTAGCCGGGAGCTAGACGGTAAGCGCCTGGAGCTACTCAAGGAGGTAGCTCCGAAGATCTCCCGTGTGGCTTACCTGGTCAATCCGGCTAATCCTGCTTGGGACCGCATTCCAAAGGACCTAGAAGATGAGTCCGGGACGCTTGGTATTCGTGTTTACAGAGTCGAAGCCCGCGGAGTTGATGAGTTCGAGGCTGCCTTTTCCGTGATGACAAAGAGCGGCGTGAACGCTCTCCATCTCGCGAATGACTTAGTATTCACCAACCATCGAAAACGGATCGCAGAGCTTGCGGTGAAGCAGCGTCTGCCGTCTATCGCTGAAAGAAAAGAATTCTCGGAAGCCGGAGGTCTCATCGCGTATGGAACAAGCGTTGCCGATATGCTACGGCGGGCAGCGACCCACGTGGACAAGATATTGAAAGGTACAAAACCAGGTGACATCCCGGTGGAGCGACCCAGCAAGTTCGAGCTGGTGATCAATCTGAAAACCGCGAAGCAGATCGGCCTCACGATTCCGCAGTCGGTGCTGTACCGAGCGGATAGGGTCATCAAGTGATGGTAATCAGTGACCAGTAATCAGTTAACAGTGAACAGACAGGAGAAGACGATGAGCGGAAGAATTCTTGTTCTCATCTGTTTACTGATCATCGTCTTGCTGATTACTGGTTTGGTTGAGGCACAGCAGGCGAAGAAAGTTCCGCGTGTCGGAGTTCTGAGTCCCGGTTCGTCTAGTCAGGCACCTGAGCGCTCCGATGCGTTTCGGCAAGGACTCCGCGAACTAGGCTATATGGAAGGGAAAAATGTATTCATCGAATCTCGATACGCTGAGGGGAAACAAGACCGGCTTTCTGATTTTGCTGCCGAGATGGTTAAACTCAAGGTAGACGTGATTGTCACCGCGACGACACCCGGTGTTCTCGCGGCCAAGAAGGCGACGACCACAATCCCCATCGTATTTGCGGGCGCAGGGGATCCCGTCAGAGCCGGGTTGGTTTCTAGCCTCGCCCGGCCCGGTGGAAACGTGACCGGCCTTAGCATTCTCAATCCAGAGTTAGAAGGCAAGAGACTGGAGTTACTCAAGGAGACCTTCCCAAGGGTTACGAGGGTGGCTTACTTCTGGGATCCGGCCAATCCAGGAGCCGGATTGGTGAGGCTCCAAGCCGTCGCCCCATCGCTCGGACTGCAAATTCAATCACTGGAGGTGCGGAGCGCGGAGGGATTCGGCAGCGCGTTCGAAGCGGCATTAAGGGAGCGCGCACAGGCTATCACTGTGGCCGCTGTTCCAGTCATAAGCATCAATCAAAAGCGGATCGTGGAGTTCGCCGCAAAGAACCGACTGCCGGCCATCTATCCATACAGCGAGTTCATCATTGGTGGTGGTCTCATGTTTTACGGCATAAGCTTCTCCGATTTGTACCGACGCGCCGCCACGTACGTCGACAAAATTCTGAAAGGCGCCAAGCCCGCTGACTTGCCCGTCGAGCAGCCGACGAAGTTCGAGCTGGTGATCAATTTGAAAACGGCGAAACAGATCGGCGTGACGATCCCGCCGAACGTGCTGGCAAGAGCGGACAAGGTGATAAAGTGAGGAGACAAAATGAACCCGCGAGAAAGGGGGTGAACTTATGTGGAACGTGGAGAATATTGGCGAGACCGCAGGGCTGGTATGGGATTTCTTACACTCAAAAGGTAGGTCAAGCCTGAATGCTGTGGAGCGGGGAATTAATGCTCCCAAGCCGCTCGTGGATATGGCTATCGGCTGGCTTGCCCGCGAGGGGAAAGTTGAATTACGTCAGGAGAACCGTAGCATCCTGCTCTGGCTAACCGAGCCTTAAGACACACTAGCCCGACTTCCACAGTAAGAAGGTCGCGATCACGGAATATCCATAACTTAGGTCCTCAAGTCGGCACTACATTTTCGCCATTGAAAGCGGGCGGATTCGCTCCGGGAGCGTAAGGCCGAGACGTTGCAGGAGCAACG
>DASXUF010000139.1 GCA_036504975.1 Candidatus Binatia bacterium
AGGCCAGATCGCGCTGCAAAAATATCCGGACCTTTATGGAGAAGTGCCGCCCAACTCGCGCCGCATCGACATTCCCAAGGACGATCTGCCGGCGGAGAGCAAGCTCGTCAAGGGAAGAAAGTATCTCGACATCTCGGACGCCGAGTGGCAGGACATGGCGCCGATCTTCAAGATCGTCAAGGAAGCCGTGAAACAAGGCGAGGCAAAATAACTACACGGCATGCCCCGCCTGCCCGTGCTGGAGATAAAGACGATCCGTCCTATTTCGAGATTTTTAGAGCGATGCCGAGAGGAATATCGGCATCCCCGACGCTCGTAGCCGTATCCAGCCCTTGAAGCCGCCAGTTTTGAACGGCTTCCTTAGAGAGTCCTTTTTGCCCACCAGCGCCCCAGCCCTCGGTTTTGGCCGACTTGATGTACTCAGTATTGCTGCTATCGCTAGCCGTCAAAGTCATCGTGGGTGATTTGACCAGATATTGAATGTTATTCCCATCGCTGAGAGTCAGAGAGAGGACCGTATCTTTACTTTCAACTACCGGCAATGTTTGAATCGCGGCGATTTGTTTCGAGACCGTCGTCTTGTTGACCGTATCGACGTACAGCCACACGGATGACACGACAATCGCCAGCAGCACCACCCAGGAATACTGACCGACCCTTTTCTGCCGCGTCAAAGAGCTGCGTCTCTGGGAGTCGAATAAGTTGCGGTAAGATTGTTTTTCCGCAGCCAACTTTTTACCGGCGTCCGGCTCCGTCGAGCTTTCGGGTTGATCGAACGATATTTGAATGCCGTTCAAGATCATCCCTGTGATTAATAAAACTACCGGGATGGCAATTATAAAAAATGGGTTCATTGCGTCCTCCTTACTCGTGACAGGCTTCTGACAGCCTTTGGCGCTCGTCTAATGTCTACTCATTTCCACTCACAACGAAATATTGTTTCCCCCGGCCAGGCTAAAAGCCAAGCATCGCGCGGAGACCTGTCGGAGAAATCCGACAAGAACGATCGAGCCCAGAACCGCGGTGGCATATCCGCTGAAGGAGCCGGCCTCCCCGATGACGATCCAGAAAAACAGATAGCCGCCGATGGAGGCGCCGATGATTCCAAAGAAAATATCCAGGCTCTTTGCATAACCCGCCGACAAGGATTCGCCGTAGCCCTTTTTTCCAATCAACTTTCCCGTCAACCAGCCGGCGATCCCGCCGGCTAAAATCCATGATATTCCGCTCATAACACCTCCTGCCGCCGCTAGTACGATCCGAAGAGGGAATTTAATTCCCCCTCTCCGGATCGGAAGGTCTGTCGGGTTCGATCGCAGCTAGCAGCGATCTGGCGGGAGGTCGAATTCATAACCTCAAAGGCCTCAACTTTCAGAGAGCCTTCAATCCACCCCCGACAGTGCCTTCAAGAAGTCCGCCTTCTTGCGTTGCTTAGTCTCCTTTTAACCTACATCGACTCTGAAGCGATTGCTGTCTAATATTGAACGCCTTGAAAAAAATCGGCTGCGCCGATCGAACAACTCCTATTCCCCAACCTTATTGGGAGATTGCCACGGGAGAAAAGTCCGGCAGCGGGGCCCTTTCAGCCGAATCGCCCATCAAATAGTCGCTGATGCGCCGTTCCATCTCGGGCGGAAACTCCGGCACGGAGCCCGCCAGCTTGTCGGCATATGTTCTGAGCATGATTTCCTTGAATACCGGAAGCGCCACCCGGGCGCCGGTTTCCTTCGCCCCGAGGGAACGGTTGTCGTCGAAGCCTATTCGGACCGCGACGGTGATTCCTTCGGGACCGTAAGTGGAGCCGATAAAGAGCGCGTCCCTGAACTCATTGGTCGTTCCCGTCTTTCCCATAACGGCGATCGGGAAATCTCCGGCAGCCAGCGCATGGGCCGTGCCGTTAGGAAGGCGTATGACGCCGCGCAGGCCTTCCTGAATGAGAGCGAGCGCGGGTTCGTCGAGATCGACCGGAGGCTCGTCGTCTTCGCTATCCACCAGCACCTCGCCCGAATTCCGGACGATTTGCCGGATCAGGTACGGTTGGGCAAGAACGCCTGAGGCTATCGTGCGATACGCATTGGCGAGCTCCAGCAAATTCACTTCCGACGCGCCCAACGCCGTCGTGGCATAGGGCTGGAGTCGCGTCCGGACTCCCACGTTCCGCGACGTTCTGAGAACGCTGGCAATGCCGATCTGCTTGGTGATCCAAATCGCCACGGCGTTTCTGGATTCGGCCAGCGCCTCCCGGAGCGAAATCATTCCCTTGAACTCGCCGTCGTAGTTCGAGATCCATTTCACGCCCGCTCCATCGGGAACACTGATGGGTTCGTCGGGAACCATGGTGCGGAGACTGAATGCTCCCTGCTGGAACGCAGCGAGATAAACCATGGGCTTCATTGCGGAGCCGGGTTGCCGCAGGGACTCCGTGACGCGGTTAAAGTCGCTGTACGACGCCGAGCGGGCTTTGTAGAACCGCCGGCCGCCCGTCTCCGCGAGGATGCTCGCGTCGTGATTCCTCAACACGACGACGGAACCCTGGATCACCCCTTGAGCGCTCGGGTGTCGCTTCTCATATAGCTCGAGGCCGCGTTCCAGCGCCTCGTTCATAATCCGCTGCACCCGCGCATCCACGGTCGAGTGAACTTGGATACGTCCCCGGAGGAGGTCTTCGACACCGACGTCCACGCGGCGGTCTTTGATCTCCTGAAGAACATTTTCAACGACCGCGGCCGACTGGAGCATCTTGTCCTTGTTCCGCCCAACAACTAGAATCGGGTGCCGGGCGGCGCCCGTCACCTTGTCGCGAGAAATAAAGCCGTTCGCCGCCATAAGCGCCAGAGTTTGATTTCTGCGGCGCAAGACCCTATCGGTTCGAGCCGCGCTGGGCGCGTAGGTGAGCGGCGACTTAGCGATGCCGGCGAGCAGCGCCGCCTTGTCGGCATCGTCTACGGTGAATGTGGCGAGCGGCCGTCCGAAATAATATTCCGCCGCTCGCGCAAAACCGTACTGGCCCTCTCCCATGTAAATAAAGCTGGCGTAGCGGGCGAGAATTTCCTCCTTGGCCCGGCGCTTCGAGCCGAAGCGCTTCTCCATCTCTTTTTCGATCCACAAAGAAAGCCGAATCTCCTCCATCTTCCGAAACCACATGTTGGCGCTTCGCGTCCCGATCACGTAAGACAACACGCGCGGCAAGAAGCCGCCGTGCCGGAGCTGGCTGCTGTTTTCCTGCGCCGTCAAGTCGCGCAGAAAATGACCGCGCACGAGCTGCTGCGTGATCGTCGATCCGCCTTGCGGAAAGATCGGCGGACTATCGACCTCGTCTCGCCGTCCCAGCCCTAGGAGGCCCGCCACCAAAGTTCCAACCCTGACTTTCCAAAGTACGCGAGGGATTCCAAAATAGTCCACTCCGCCATGGGAAAAGAAGTTCTTGTCCTCGACGGCCAGGATCGCATCGCGAACGATCGGCGGGATATCCTCGTATTGGGTGATCTCCCGGCGCTGCCTCGCCAGCCCAATGAGGGACTGTCCGTTGACATCGTAGACGTGGCCGATCGTGGGAAACTCGAAGCGGGCGAATGTCTCCATGTCGGGCAGGTCGCTGCGGTTGAAATAGACGTGACGGAATCCAATCGCGATGAGAGCGGCCGTGTCCAACGTCGTGCAGATCAGCAGGTAAACGACGGCGCTCTCCCAGCTCAGCCGGTCCAGGCGAACACGACGAATTCTCCGCGCCGCCGCCAGGACGGCGCCATGCGTGCGCCTGAACCAAGTTCGAACGAAGCCCGCCGAGTCCCACTGCGCGCGCAGGTACGGCCCGGGATCAGGAACGACTCCGAAGCCCACCAGTCCGGCGGTCACAGCCGCAAGCAACATCAGAAACCAATACAACACAGCTCGTCCTCGATGTTCAATTTAGCGAAACGACGCCGCCCCGCGCGGCTACCACAGGCCGAGGAATTTCAGAACGAAGACCACCACCACGACGAGGCCGATAATGTAGATGATGTTGTTCATGTCGCTTCCTCCTTTTTTTCGCATGCATTCGATGGACGCGCCCCTCTCCGGCATCTTACGCCTGTTTCTCTTTCAGGGAGCCTCGACCGAGCAAACATGGAAAAAGCTGGGCATGCTGGTTTACCCCGTACCACAGAACGCCCCGTACGTAAGTGCGGGGATGAATGTTCCGAAGTTCCCCGAAGGGCAGTGCCCCAAAGCCACGGACGTAAGTCCGTGGCACGGGCCTTACTTGGCCTGACGGGGATGAGGGCCGCAATCACGACAGACAAAACAGCCCGTTAAGGAAACACTCCCCAGAGAAAGCAGAAATACAATCAGCATGACTCCCAGCCAAACCTTTTTCTTCTTATTGACTTCCATTTCACCGTCTCCTTTTCGCCCGTTAAGACGCTCCGCACGGGCCGCCTAAATCACAGTCGCCTTAGTACTCCCCGCGCTCTCTCCTGAGCCGGTCGAGCTCACGAGCGTTACGGTCGATCTGTCGCTGCTGGTCATAGTCGCGGTTTTCCTGGCCCTGGATCTGATCGCCGATCAGGGCGCCGGCGCCTAACCCGAGCCCGCCGCCGATCAGCGCTCCCGCCGCCGGATGACCCACAGTGCTCCCGATGATCCCTCCCGCAACCGCCCCACCCACGGCGCCGATTCCAGCACCCTTTTCTCTGGTCGTAAGCGGCCCGCCCGCACAACCTACTCCGATCAACGCCGCAACCGTGATTGCAGCCAAGCCTTTACCGATTCTAGTTTTCATTGTCTCCTCCTTCTTTTTTTTACCGCAAAACAGAAGCGTCCGACACGTTTCAGAGTAAAATCAGTTGGTTGGGATCGACATTGATATCTCCGTTGGTTGCTGACTGAGTAAGGAGCTGAAACAACGGTGTTTTCTCGAATGGCGTGACGCTCAGAATCTGTAACATTTCGTGCAAGGATAAGTCCAGATTGAGCCGCT
>DASXUF010000140.1 GCA_036504975.1 Candidatus Binatia bacterium
GTACCAGCCGTCGCGAAAGACTTCTTTCGTGAGCTCCGGCTGGCCGAGATAGCCGAGCATGCGGTTCGGGCCTTTGATCAACAGCAGCCCTTCGCTGCCGGTGGGCAGCGTCTCACCGGTGTCGGGCTCAACGACTTTCGCCGCCACGCCGGGAATCGGATGACCGACTGTTCCAAGTTTCAGCCCGGTCTGACGCTCGCTTCCTTCGTTAACGTTAGGGATATTTACCGAAACGACGGGCGCGGTCTCCGTGCAGCCGTATCCCTCCAGAAGATCGACTCCGTATTTTTCTTTGAACTCTTTCGCTAAAGGCTCGCGCAGCTTCTCGGCGCCGACGATGGCGTAGCGGAGCGGGGAGAATTGCTCCGCCGGGATTCTCCTTAGATAAGCCGCGTAGAAGGTCGGCGTGCTGATGAGAATCGTCGCGCCGTATTTCGCGACCATCTCGCCGATGGTCTTGGCGTCGAGAGGATTGGGATGGTACGCCACGCCGAAACCGGAGAGGAGCGGAAACCAGAGCGTGCCGGTGAAGCCGAAAGAATGAAAGAACGGCAGCACGCCCATCATGCGATCGCGGCGCGTGACCCAAAAGAGCTGGGCGAATCCTTCGAGATTGGAGAGGACATTGTGGTGGGAGAGCATCACGCCTTTGGGCGCGCCGGTGCTGCCGCTGGAGAAGATGATCGTCGCCAGGGAATCCGCCGTTTGCTTCCCGTCGCCGTACAGGGACAGGAGCAGCCGCGAGGGAAGGATAAACGAAAGGAGAACCGCTACGATCTTCTTCGATGGGCTTATTCTACCGAGCTCGTCTTCGATGAAGATCATGCCTTCCATCGGCTCAAGTTTTGCCTTGGCCAGGAACTGCCGCGAGGTGAGGATCGTGCGCGCGCCCGACTGCCGCAGCGCGTGAGCCGTTGCTTCGCTACCCGCCGTAAAATTGAGATTCACCGGAACTTTCCCCGCCATTAGGACGGCGATGTTGGCCAGCGCGCCGCCGACGGACGCCGGCAGCAACAGACCGATCATCGATTCGTTCGCGCTTTGTTTTTTTAGCCAGCGCGAGAGCAGCAGGCTCCCCACCAGCGCGTTTCCATAAGTCAATTCTCTGCCGCTCGAATCCGCCATGCAAAACGAAAACCAGTTTCGCTTGGCGCTTTTTAAAAACCGGAGCTGCAGCGTATCGGTCCGCGAGCGCCGGTGTTCCACGGCCTCGCTGCCCAGTTCGAGAATCGCCTGGCGCGCCTCCTGCGCCGTCGACGAAGAAGGCAAAGGGCGGCCAAAGGAAATCGTCACGGGATAGGGAAGACGTTCAGGCAATTTCCAAAAAAAGCGGCCCTCCTTGAAGCTGAAGATGCTGCCCCACAGGCGATCCAGGTGCACCGGGATGATCGGAATCTCCAAGCCCTCGACGATTTTCTCGAAGCCGCGCTTGAATGGCAACAGGTTTCCCGTGCGGCTGATCGCGCCCTCGGCGAAGATGCACACCACGTGGCCCTGCCGAAGCTCGTCGCGCGCGCGTTCCAGCGATTCGACGATCTCCCGGCGGCTGCGCGCCGATACCGGAATCGCCTTCATCAGGCGGAAAAGCCAATTGAGCCAGCGGATTTCGTAATAAGGCCGGTACATCATAAAACGGATGAATCGTTGCACGCTCGCTCCCACGAGCAACGCGTCCGCGTGCGACATGTGATTGCAGACGAGCAGCGCCGGCCCGCGGAAGGGGACGTGCTCCTGCTCGACGACGCGGATGCGGTAGATCGTGTGAGTGACGAGCCACAGGGTGAAGCGGATCAGAAAATCCGGCAGGAGCGTGAGGATATAAAGGGTCGCGGCGAAAGTGAAGAGGCCAAGAATCAGCACGATCGCGTTGGGCGGGGTTTTGAAGCGATCGTGCAAAATCCACAGCACCGCCGACGCGACGAGCACGCCCGCCATGTTGAAGAAGTTGTTCGTCGCGATCAAAAGCCCTTTCTCTTCTCGTCCGCTTCTCTGCTGCAGCAGGGCGTTCAGCGGCACGACAAATAGGCCGCCGGAGAAAGCGAGCAGAGAAAGCGCCGCCGCGGTCCAGGCATAAGAGCCCGTCGAAGAGAAAAGCAGGAAAGAAAAAAGCGCCATGGCGATCGAGCCGACCGGAACGAGCCCCGGTTCGACTTTGTCGCCGGATAGCCGTCCGGCGGCGAGACTACCGGCGCCGATGCCCAGCGCCAGGAATGTCACCAGCAGTCCGATCCTCAGATCGTCGAGCCCCATGATATCCTTGCCGACGAGGATCAAATCCATTTGCAGGAGCGCGCCCACAAACCAGAAGTAGGAAATGCCGATGACGGTGAGCCACAGCGTCTTGTCGGCGCGCAGCCGTTTGACGCCGCGGAGAATCTCCGCCCACGGGTTCAGTTGAAACGTTTTCCTTGCGCCCGACGGCGGCACGCGCGAAATTCCGAGGCTTGCGAGAGTTCCGGCTGCGGCAACGGCGGTAAAGATGAAACCGATTCGCGCCAGATGATCTTTCCAGAAGGCGAAGAGCAGGCTGCCGATCGAGGTTCCGAAGATGATGGCGAGAAATGTGCTCATCTCCAGAAGGCCGTTGGCCCGCGAGAGCTCCTTTTCGGGGAGCATCTCGGGAAGGATCCCGTACTTCGCCGGACTGAAAAAAGTCGAGTTGATCGACAGCAGGAAAAGCACCGCCAACATGAAATCGAACCGGCCTGAAAGAAAGGCGAAGATGCTGAGCGCCGTTGCCGCGATCTCGAGGACCTTTGTCGCGACCAGCACGGTGCGCTTGCTCAACACGTCGGCCAGATGGCCGGCGTAGCCGGAGAAGAGAAAAAAGGGAACGATGTAGACGGCGGTGACCAGAGAAAGATAGACGCCGGCGCCGCCGCCGCCCAGATCGGCGCCGAGCAGCGACAAGATCATCTTTAAGACGTTGTCGTTCAGCGCGCCCAGGAACTGAGTCCAGAGAAAGGCGCGGAAGCCGGGATGTCGGAGCGTGTCTTTGTAGCTGCCTGCAGGCATGGTTATTTGATCGCGGAGAAATCTTTGAATTGGATGGCGAGAGCTTCAAGCACCGCCGCTTGGCGGTCGAAGTAATTCGCTTTGGCCGCGCTGAGCCAACCTCGGCCCAAGGCCGGGTACGCCAATACAGGCAGCGGATAGTCGGTGCCGAAGAGAAGCCGGTCGTGAAGCTCAGGGTGACGCCGAAGCAGGAAGAGCATTCTCGCGCGGTTCGG
>DASXUF010000141.1 GCA_036504975.1 Candidatus Binatia bacterium
AGGCCGTCGAAGAAAAGCGCGTTGGTGTGGTGGTTGATCATGAGATCGAGCGGCTTCACTTCGATCTTGCCCTTTGCCGCTCTCAGATCGACGATGAAGACCGAGAGGCCCCGTGTCTTGTCAGTCAACTGGTCGTAAGGAGTCGTGCGCGCGAGCAACAGCATCAGATCGGACTCCAGAACGCGCGAGATGAAAATTTTCTGACCGTTGATGATGTAAGAGTCTCCGCGGCGTGACGCCGTCGTCTCGATACGCGTCGTCTCCGATCCGGCGTTCGGCTCGGTCACGCCGAAGGCCTGGAGGCGCAATTCACCGCGCGCGACCTTCGGCAGGTAGCGCTTCTTCTGCTCATCGCTCCCGTGCCTGAGGAGCGTTCCCATCGTGTACATCTGCGCGTGACAGGCGGTCGCGCTGCCGCCGGAGCGGTTGATCTCTTCGAGGATGATGCTTCCTTCGGTGATTCCCAGCCCGCTGCCGCCGTACTCCTCGGGAATCAACGCGGCGAGCCAGCCCAGCTCGGTTAGCTTCCGCACGAAGGCATCCGGGTAGGCGCGCTTCTCGTCGATCTCCCTCCAGTAAGCGCCGGGAAATTCGCCGCAGACTTTGCGGATTTCTTCGCGGATCTGCCGCTGCTCGGGAGTCAGGTTGAAATCCATCCTCGCCTCCGCTATTTACGGTGATGCTGAACCGCAGTATATAGCGCGAAAGGCTAAATGCAAAATCGGGGAGGAAGCGTATGGCCGTGAAGCCCGGCTGGGAAGGCCGCTACTTCGAAGACTTCGAGGTCGGCGACGTCTATCGCTGCCGTCTCGGGCGCACGATCACCGAGGCGGACAATATCTGGTTCACCTTGCTCACCAACAACACCAACCAGATTCATTTCAACAACGAGTACGCCAAGCGCACCGAGTTCGGGAAGTGCCTGGTCAACAGCGCGCTCACCTTGGCGATCGTGGCGGGCATGGGCGTCGCCGACGTGAGCGAGAACGGCTTCGCCCTCGGCTGGGACGAGATCAAGCTGCCCAATCCGTTGTTCGCCGGCGACACGCTCTATTCCGAATCCGAAGTCGTCGAGAAACGCGCATCGAAATCCAAGCCGCAGTGGGGCATCGTCAAGGTGCGCACGCGCGGCGTCAAACAGGATGGCAAGGTCGTGATCGATTACACGCGCAGCGTGATGGTCTGGAAAAAAGCGCATGCGCCCAGGAGCGATCTGTTTCCGGAGGTCAAAGGTGAGTCGAAATGATCCCTCGCCCTTCCCTCTCCCAGCGGGAGAGGGTTAGGGAGAAGGGGGAAAGTGCGAGAGCTGCGTGACAAGCGATCAGAAATCTTCGACGCAGCGCGCCCTCGACGGCGTGCGCGTGGTCTCGTTCGAGCAGGTGCTCGCGGGCCCGTTCTGCAGCTGCATCCTCGCCGACATGGGCGCGGAGGTCGTCAAAGTCGAGCGCCCCGGCGTCGGCGACTTGATCCGGCACTGGGACCAAGCGGTCCGCGGACTCTCTTCCGGCTACGTCTGGCTCAACCGCAACAAGCAAAGCCTCACCGTCGACGTGAAGCAGGAAAAAGGCCGCGAGATATTGTATCGCCTGATCCGCGGCGCCGATATTTTTTTCGAGAACTACGCGCCGGGCGTCGCCGAGAGGTCTGGGCTCGGATACGAAAAACTCATATCGATCAACCCTCGCCTCATCTATTGCTCGCTCTCGGGTTACGGCCAGGACGGGCCTTACCGCGACGTGAAGGCTTACGATCTCCTCGTCCAGGGCGAAGGCGGCATCCTGGCGACTACCGGCTACCCCGATAAACCGGCGCGGGCGAGCATTGCCATCGTGGACATCGCCTCCGGCATGTACGCGGCGCTAGGAATCGCCCTCGCGCTTTATCAACGGGAGAAAACCGGCGCGGGACAATTCATCGATATCTCCATGTTCGAATCGATCGTCTCGTGGCTCGGCTATTTCCCCCACCACTACTGGCATCAAGGAGAAGAGCCTCCGCGGATCGGAATGCGGCACCACTACGTCACGCCCTACGGACCGTATCTGGCGGGGAACGGAAAATATGTGAACGTCGCAGTCGCGACTCCCAAAGACTGGGAGGTTTTCTGCAAAGAAGTCATCGGGCGACCCGACTTCCTCGAGGACGCGCGTTTTGCGACCGTCGAGGAGAGAAGAAAAAACCGTGCGGTGCTCGAAGAGGAGATCGAAAGGATTTTTCTCGAGCGCGACCACACCGTATGGCTGGAGCGCCTCAAGAAAGCGCAGTTGGCTTACGGGGAAGTCAGAGGCATCGCCGAAGTTCTCGCCCATCCACAGGCCGTCGCGCGCCGGCTGATCCGCGAGGTCGAATCTCCCGTCGGAAAAGTTCCCGTCATCGGCAATCCGCTCCGCCTCTCCGCCAGCCCCGCGCGCTACGACCGCATCCCCGACCTCGGCGAGCAGACCGAAGAGATTCTCAAAAAGCTCGGCTACGACGACGCCGCTATCAAAAACCTTCGCAGCGAAAATGTAATCTGACGGGTTTTGCCTCTGGTGCGAGCAAGGTAGTTTGAGTGCAACTAGGGTACCCGCCCGGGGGTTTCTTGGAGGGCCGATGCGTGGGACGAGCAGCATCGACCGTACTGCAGAATTTTTCATAGCAATCTCGTGCCGCGTAGCACAGCCGTATCGCATCGGCCCGGAAAGAGACCCGCGGGCGGGCTGAGGGCCAGACGGCCTTTTCAGCGGCCGGCACAACATCTTTTGAATTTTTTGCCGCTGCCGCACGGACACAGATCGTTCCGTCCGACTTGAGGAGATCCGCTCGCGTCTTGGGCCCGAACCGCCTCCATCAGTTTTTCCACCGGCTGGTTCGATTCCCACAGCTCGACCATTCTCTTGAGATGAGGCCGGCTGTGGATGAAGAATCGCTTGTAGCCCGCGCACAGATAATTCAAACCCTCTTCGCCGTCGGGCGTCCGAATGAACCGGTCCTTGGGACAGCCGCCGTTGCACATCGCTAAAACTTCGCACTCGCGGCAATAGCGCGGCAGGGAATCGCGCTTCGATTCTCCGAAAGCCCGCTGCGCCGGGCTCTCGACCAGCTCGCCGAGATGCTTCTCGCCGATATTCCCGACGCGATACTCGGGCTCGACGAAATGGTCGCAGGAGAAAAAATCGCCGTTGTGCTCGACGACCGGCACGTCGCCGCAAGTCTCGCGGAAGATGCAGAGCGAATGATCGAGACCGGCCGGCGGCCGCGCGGCCTCGTCGAAGATCTGAATCGCGACCTTGCCGACGTCGTTGCGCACCCACTCGTCGAAGATCGCGCAGAGAAAAGCGCCGAAGGCCTCCGCCGGCGCCGTGCGCGGACTGACGCCGCCGCCTTCGACTTTTTCCACCAGCGGCAGGAACTGGAGAAACTCGACGCCGATTTCCTTGAAGAACCGATAGACCTGCGTCGGATAGCGGACGTTCCGGTCGTGCACGACGCAGAGCACGTCGCAATGAACACGATGCTCGGTCAACAGCCGGAACGCGCGCAGTACTTGCTTGTGCGTCGGCTTCTGGCCTTTGTCCACGCGGTAGGGGTCGTGCAGCTCGCGCGGTCCGTCGATGCTGAGCCCCACTTGAAAGCGCTCGGCGGCGAAGAAGCGGCACCATTTTTCGTCGAGAAGCGTGCCGTTGGTCTGAATCCCGTTGCTGATCTTCTTTCCTTCCGGCCGGTGCTTCCGCTGGAGCGCGACGATTTTCTGAAAGTAGGCGAGTCCGAGCGCGGTCGGCTCCCCACCGTGCCAGGCGAAGTTGACCATCGGCCCCGGCGCGGCTTCGATTTGCTGGACGACGTAGCGCTCCAGCACCTCGTCGCTCATCCGGAAGGCGTTGCCTTCGGGATATAGAAACTCCTTCTTGAGATAATAACAGTAATGGCAGTCGAGGTTGCAAATCGCCCCGATGGGCTTCGCCATCACCTGAAACTCGCGTAAGGCCGTCGTCACCTTCTGATCCTCCGATCGCCTACACTACCAAAGGCTCGCTGGATCGCCAAGAGCTTCCATGCTAAACAAGCCGTCATGGCTGAACATCTCATTCAAATAGGAGCTTTCACCAAAGACGCGGCGACCCTCGCGGCGGAAGGTCAGGGCTTTCTCCAAGCGGAAAACATCCGCGTCGAGCTCGATATCGTCACCGACTCGCCGACCTTGATGCGCAATCTTATCGCCCGGCGATACGATCTCATTCTCAACAACGCCGATAACGTGATCGCCTGGGCGGAAGGACAAGGAGCCGACCCGACGCCCAACGATTTTGTTATTTTTCTCGGCGGCAGCCAGGGCCTGCGGCAGAAACTCGTCGTGGCGCCGGGCGTGAGGGTCTTCGACGACCTCAAGGGAACGGTCCTGGCCGTGGACGCGCCGACGACGGGGTTTGCCATCGTCATGATTTGCATGCTCAAGAAGCACGGCCTGGAGTTGAACCGCGACTACACGTTCAAGGCGTTTGGCAACACGATGAAGCGGGCCGACGCGCTCGCCCGCGGCGAGGCTTCGGCGGGCATGATGAATTTGTCGGACGAAGAGATCGACAGGCGCGGCTTCAAAATCCTGGCGCGGTCCGAGGACTATGTCGAGCATTACGCCCGCGGGCTCGGCGCGACGCGGCGGCAATGGGCCGCGGCCAACGAAGAGCTGCTGGTGCGCTTCACTCGCGCCATGATACGCGCGACCGACTGGATCATGGATACGAGGAACAAAGGCGAGGCCATCAAGCTTCTCTTGCCGGAAAATAAGAATTCGCTGGCGGTAGCGGACGAGGCCTACGAAGAGAGCGTCAGTCCGAAATTCGGCTTTACGCCGCGGAGCCGCATCGATTTGGAAGGCATCCGCACGGTGCTGGAGCTGCGCGAGAAAGTGGGTCTGATGAAGCGTCCGGTTCCCAAGCCGGAGAAATACATCGACGAACGCTTCTACAAGAAGGCGTTGGAGACGCTGGAGAGATAAATGGTTGCAGTCGTTTTGGCCGCCGCGCTGTTTTTTGTATTCTGCCGCCCTGAGATTCTTCCGGCTCAGACCGACTGGAAGAAAGAATGGGATAACACCGTTCGGGCCGCCGAGGCCGAAGGCCAACTCACTCTCTACGGCTGTTGCTACGATTACGACCGCATTCTCGAAAGCTTCAAGAGAACTTTCCCGAAAATAAAAGTCACAACCGTTCTCGGACCGGGAGGACAGTTGGGCGCCAGGATCCTGGCGGAGCGCAGGGCCGACAAATATCTTCCCGATGTTCTCGGCGCCGGGGCGAACACGCTCCACGACGTGCTCTACAAAGCCAACGCGCTGGAAGCTTTTAAGCCCGCGCTCATCCTTCCCGAGGTTCTCGACCCGTCCAAGTGGCACGAAGGGGAGCATCGCTACATCGATCCGGAGAAGCGTCATATCTTCGCCTTCGCCGCCAACTCGCAATCGGGGCAGATCAGCTACAACCTCGAATTAGTTAAACCCGCCGAGTTTAAATCTTACCGGGATCTTCTCAGTCCCAAGTTGAAAGGGAAAATCGCCTCGCTCGATCCGACGACGACCGGAATGGGAGCGGCGCTGCAGTTCTTCTATTACCACCCGGAGCTGGGCCCGGCATTTATCCGGAAGCTTTACGGCGGGATGCAAGTGACGCTCAGCCGTGACGCGCGCCAGATGACCGACTGGCTCGCGTCCGGAAAATTTTCTCTCTGCATTCGCTGCACGGCGGGAGGCGAGGTCGCGAAAGCGAAGCAACAAGGTCTTCACATCGATTTTCTCGACACCGAGAACTGGAAGGAAGGCGGCAGCTCGAGCGCGGCCGGCGGAACGCTCGGCTTGCTCAACCGCGCGCCCCACCCCAACGCGGCTAAAGTGTTCATCAACTGGTTTCTCTCGCGCGAGGGTCAGATCGCCATGCAGAAGCTCGGCCGGCCCGACGCCCACAACTCGCGCCGGATCGACATCCCCAAGGATGACGTCGATCCTTACAACAAGCTCGAGCCGGGAAAAAAATATTTCGATCTCGCCAAGCCCGAATTTCAGGACCTGACGCCTATCTTCAAGCTGGTGAAGGAAGTCCTGCCGCAGAAATAAAGGCTGGAGGAGTTTCTTTGAGGTGATTTACGCCGGGACTCTTACCGGCGCCGCGGCGTTTCTCGACGCCTGCGTCTGCGCTTTCGCCTTGGCCTTGGCCAGCGCCGCGCGCGCAGAGTCGGTGGACTGATACATCTGCAAATTTTCTCCCTCGTCCAAATCATTCACCGGCGTGATGGCGATGTCGGTGTAGCTCCGCGACGCGGGATCTTGCTCGATGCGCTTGCGGAGCTTGTGGAGCTTCGCCTGGAAGCGCAGCGCGGGAATGTAGGTCATGAGCATTTTCCAGACCTGTTCGGGATAAAACAACAGCGGATTTTCCAGCGGCAGACCGTGCCGCCGCTGCGCGCGCACTTTGCGCCGGATGAGGCCGGTTTGCAGCGGGTGCAGCCGCTCGTAGAAATAGCTCCCGTAAAACTGAAAAATCATGTCGGCGAGGCGGAACGGGCTCAGCCCCGTCGCGACCGCGCGCTTGAGCAGCGTCTCGATGTGATCCCACGAGTAGTAGGTGTGCCAGGCTTTGTCGTAGATCGCCTGCCATTCTTCCTTCGACATCAACGGGTGCCCGGTCGTCACGTGCTCCAGGTCGTACTTGTTCATGTCGGGGTCCATCCATACTCCCTTGAGGTAAAGCTCTTTGTGATCCTGCGAGCCGGGAAGCGGCGTGAGGATGAAGAACTCCAGCATGTCGATCGGCAGCTCGCGCTGGATGATCTTGATGTCGCGCTCGATCGTCTCGGGCGTGTCGGTCGGAAATCCGAGAATGTAACCGCAGTAGGTAATGACGCCGGCCTTGCGCCAGGCGAGCAGCATCTTGCGGTACTCGGTGATCCGGTTCTGGTTTTTCGACGCGCCCTTGAGACTGTCGGGATTGATGTTTTCGAGGCCGAGGAAGACGCGCTTGCAGCCGGCGCGCGCGGCTTTCTCGACGAAGTTCTTGATCTTGTGGCACAGCGTGTCCACCTGCATGACGAAGTTGGTCTGAAATCCTTCTTTCTCGCGCAGCTCGATCATGCGGTTGAAGATCGGCTCCCAATTTCTATTGCGCGCGAAGTTGTCGTCGGTGATGAAATAGCGGTGCACGCCCTGGGCGGCATTGGCGCGCATCAAGCGCTCCACGTCGTCCGCGTCGCGGTAGCGCGACTTCCGCCCCTGGACGTTGATGATCGTGCAAAAACTGCAACTGAACGGACAGCCCCGGCCGGCGTCGAAGCAGGCGAGGTCGCGGAAGTAGCGGCTCACGTGCTCTTTGGGAAGAAACGGTATGGGCTGCCCTTCCATGTGCGGCAGGTCTTCCATGAAATTATAAATCGGTTGGAGCCGGCGCTCGTGCGCGTCTTTCAGGATCGCCGCCAGGCGGCCTTCCTCCGCCTCGCCCGCGAACAACGTGATCCCCATGGCGAGCGCTTCTTTGAGGCCGTCAGGCAGCTCGGGAAGCATCGCGATGCAGCCGCTCGCGTGAAAGCCGCCGATCGCGACTTGAATGCCGGCGGCGCGGAACTGCCGCGCGATATCCATCGCACGGGGGAATTGATTAGATTGAACGCCGATGAGACATACGAGACCATAGTTGCCGTTCTGCTTAAAACGGCGGATGATTTTTTTGATCGGCACGACGATATTCGTTTCGTCATAGACCCCGACGGAGATCTCGACGTTGTCGCCCAGGACGCGCCGCTCGATGGCGTCGAGCGCCAGTCCGTAGACGCTCGAGAGAGAATTGGAGGGAATCCAGGCGCGCCACCACTGAATGACGTAGCCGTTGTCGTCGTAGTGGGACGGCTTGATCAGCTCGAGATAGAACCTCTTGGCCTTGCCGCCGATAGCGCCCATTAATGAGGATGTATCAAAAAGGGTCGCAACTTGGCAAGAGAGCAGCCTCTCACACGTTGACATAGTTCTCACGAACTGGCATAAGCTTCGGGTCTTCGAGATAAATTTTGCAACCCTAAAGTGGAGCTTTCATGATGCACCATCGATCGGTACGATTTCTTGCGCTTCTTTCGCTCGTTGTCTTGCCATCGACGACCGGGTCCGGCGAAGCGATTCCGTTCGTCCCCTCGCCCATGATCGTCGTCGACCGCATGCTTCAGCTCGCCGAAGTCCGGAAAGACGACGTGATCTACGATCTGGGCTGCGGCGACGGCCGCATTCTTATTACCGCGGCGAAAAGATACGGCGCGAGAGGAGTCGGTGTCGATATGAATCCGCTATTGGTGGATGAGGCCAGGCGCAAGGCTGCCGAGGAGGGCGTGAGCCACCTGGTCGAGTTCCGCGCCGGAGACGGATTGCAGGTGGATATTTCCGCGGCGACGGTGGTGACCCTTTACATGTACAAATGGTTCAACAATGAGATGCGCCCGAAGCTGCAGCGGCTAAAGCCCGGCTCGCGGGTGGTCGCTCACGACTACGACATCGACGACTGGAAGCCGACAAAAATCGAGACCGTGGATGTGAGCGCGGATCCATCATCATCCGAATACCACGGCACCCGCACGCTTTACTTGTGGAAGGTCGAGGCGCAACCCGCCGCTCCGTAAAGTCGCCGTCTCGGAGCAGCCGCGCTTTTTCAGCCTGACAAGTTCGGCCTCGCCCGGCGTTTCGACGCCGCAGATCTTCCGGCAGCCGCCGACTCGTCGTCATCCAACGCCTCTCGACGGATGAAAATCGTTGATGATCAGAGGACCGATCGAAGTCGTGCTTTGAACGATCTGCGTGACGGATTGGGGCTGATAGTCCCGCGGAATGCCCAGGTCGAAGATATGATTGCCGGTCTCCACCATGAGCGTCTCGTTGGTGAACCCGGCGTCCTGGCCATCGATGCGAACCTTACGCGTTGTCGGATAACTGATGACGACGTATTCCATGGCGGCTCCTCGCTGCTGGGGTGATGTCGAACTCTGGAACAGAAATCTGTTCTTATAGAATTATCATTACAGTGCTCATTGGCCCTCATACTCTGACACGCGGGACGCTGTCAAGAATTATTTTTGCCGGTTTCGTTTCCGCTGCGAGCCGCGTCCGCTTTTCACGCGGCGCCGGATTGTCCACCGCGGCGAAGCGGAGTATAAATCCGCTGTGGAAGACAAAGTCCAGCATGCCTCCGTCAATGGAATTCGCCTTGCGTACGAGAAGACGGGCGCCGGTTACCCGCTGCTGCTGATTCATGGCTTCCCGCGCGACCGGCGTCTGTGGCGCAAGGTGACGCCAGGTTTAGCGGAACGGTTCAGTGTAGTCGCCATGGACCGGCGCGGCTACGGCGAATCCGATCGGCCACCGGACGCCGCAGGCTACGACAACCGGACGATGGCGGCGGATGCGCTGGGTTTGGCGCGCTCGCTTGGATGGGAGAAGTTCATGGTGGTCGGCCACGACCGGGGCGCGCCCGTCGCGCAGAGATTGGCCGCCGACCGCCCGGAAAATATCGCCGCCCTCGTCATGCTCGACTGTCTCCCTTTCGGGTTGAGGGATGACCGCCCGCGAGATCCGAGCGGACGCGGTTGGTACATGGATTTTTTTCGCCAGAGAGGCGTCGCCGAAAAAATCATCGGACAAGACCCGCGTCTGTTCTTCTCGTTGTTTTTGCAGCGTCACTCTCATCTGACGCCGGAGGAGCAGGAAAATTTTTTGGCGCCCTTCTGCCGCCCCGGCTCGGTCGCGGCCGTCCTCGCGGACTATCGACACGCCCTGGAAGACGACGCGGCGTACTGGAAAGACTGGTTTCAGAGCGGGAACAAGATCACGACCCCGGTCTGCGCACTCTGGTCGGAGAGAGGCCCGGTTGCCCGGCAAGCCGTGCTGGAAGCTTGGCGCGCGGCCGCGCGCGACGTGCGCGGCGCGGTGATTTCCAACTGCGCCCATTATCTACAGGAAGAGCAGCCGGACGCCGTCGTCGAGCAGATCTTGCGCTTCGCCGACGAGATAGGTATTTCATAGCGAAGCGGAAAGCGGCTATCCAACAACTCTACTCCAATGGACGTTGCCGATGGGTGAAACCCGCGTCGATCTGCTGCATCTTCTCGAAGATTTGCGCGACGCTTATCCGGGGTCGATCGAGGAGACGATTCTCACTGAAATCATTGCCAACGCCCTCGACTCCGGCGCCACCGAGATCGCTTTTGACGCCGAGCCCGCGCACAGTACCTTGACGACCGTGGACAACGGCTCCGGGATGCGCCGCCGGGAATTGGCGCGCTACCACGACGTCGCCGCCAGCACCAAAACGCGCGGGCAAGGCATCGGCTTCGCCGGCGTCGGCATCAAGCTCGGACTGCTGGTCTGCGAGGAAGTCGTGACGGAGACGCGCCGCGGCAAAAGCCATGTCGCGACTTCCTGGCGTCTGGCGTCGCGCCATCGCGCGCCGTGGAAGTGGGTCCCGCCTCCCGGCCTGGCGCCCGAAAGGGGAACAGCGGTCCGTCTCAAAGTTCACAACGCTCTCTCTCCCTTGCTCGATCCCGGTTTTCTCGAAGCCGCCGTGCGCCGGCACTACCAGCCTTTGCTCGATCCGACCTTCGACGATTTTATCGCCGCGCATTATCCCGCAGGCGTCGCGATCCGCGTCAACGGCCGGCGGCTGGAAAAACAGCGATGGACGGCGCCGCTCGAAGGTCCGTTGGAAATTCGCCTGATGCGCAAACGCAAGCCTTCGGCTTTCGGCTATCTGATCCGGGAAGACATTCCTCTTCCCGAAGAGCAGCGCGGGCTCGCGATCAGCACCTACGGAAAAGTTATTCGCAGAGGGTGGGATTGGCTGGGGCTGACGCCTTCCGCGCCGGAGCGCGTGGGCGGTTTGATCGAGGTGCCGGAGTTGGCGGCTTGCCTGACTCTCAATAAAGGAGATTTCATTCGCGCCGGCGCGCGCGGCGCCGCCTATCTCGCCTTTCGCAAAGGAATTCAGGAAGCGGTGTCGAAGCAGCTCGCCGCCTGGGGTGATGCGCGGGAGACGGCCGAGGACGCGCGCCCGAAGGAAGTCCGCCCGTTGCAGAGGGATTTGGCGCACGTGCTCGAAGATCTTGCCCGCGAGTTTCCCTTGTTGACATCCCTCGTCGAACACCGCGCCGGCGGCCAAAAGAGACTGGCTCTGGGATCCAGCGGCGGGGTCGCGGCTTCGCGCGCGTTGGTGACCGCCTCGGTGATGGGACAGGCGGAAGTGGAGCAGGATTTGGAGGATGCAAAGGAATCGACGGTTCAAGAACCGTCCGATGGAAAGCCACAAGACGCCGAACCGGCGCAAGCTGAAGCATCCAATCACGACGGCATAATGTTGCCGGGCAAGAGCGGCGCGCGAAAACCGGCGCACTATGGGCTCGATATCCAGTTCGAAAACCGTCCGGAGGATCTCGAGATCGGGCGCCTGCAGGAATCCACCGTCTGGGTAAACCGCGCGCATCCGGCCTATCGCCGCGCGCTGGCATCACGGTCGATCGGGTATCACATCGCATTGGCCGTGGCGATGGCGCTTGCGCCGTTGGCCGTCGAGTCGGCCAACGAGCACGGCTTTGTTACGGCGTTTCTGTCGCGCTGGGGCGAAGCGCTCGCTGAGCCCGCGTCGCGAAGGAGAAAAAAACTGTAGCCGATTCGTCCTACGGAATATCGACTTCCCCGATACTTTGCCAATACAGGTACGTGGATCGAGAGGTCCGTCACTCAGGTTTTATCCTCAGCGTTACTTTTCCCGAATTGTTCCGGTAAAAACCGGGGACGTCGTTGGCAAAGCAAAACAGCTCCCCGCTGGCCGGCGCGATAAACGAGCCTTTGGTGCCGAGAACGATGTACGGGCGCTTTTTGTCGATCGCTCCGATCAGCTTGAACAGCCGCTGTCCCGACTCGCGCTTCAGATATTCGAGGATCTTGTCCGTCGTCTTGCCTCACTCCGGCACCCAACCGTCGGCGTCGCACGGGTGCGAGGCGTCGCCACTCGCCTTCGGCGACAAACGAGTACCGCTTTCCTTTGGTCAGGATAATGCCCGTCTTGTTCCAATATTCACGCGCCGAGATTTCCACGCCCTCTGTCGTAGCGCTCATCTTAGGCTCCTCCCCTTTTCGACCGGCGGCTCGTGCCGCCGGCAGCAATTTCCCGCCGGTCTCACGGACCAATGTCAGAAGCGCTGCAAGGATTACCTTCAGGAATTTTCGGCGATCTTCATCCATCTTCCAGCACTCCACGTTGATCCAGGATACTCGTCCGAGACTTTCTCCTTTGAGAAAGCCTTTCACCGGAACAAACATCATGGCTCCAGCGCGGCGATGCACTCTTCGCGAATCCGCCACAAGTCTTCGAAGCTCCGCCCACTGATCTTCTCCGAATTCTTCGCGACCCATTCCTGCATGAAGCGACGATGTAACGCAGTCTTGTACTCGCCGATCCGCTCGGGCGCTACCGTTTCCTCGCGTAGAAATTTGCTGATGGCGCCGGCGGCGCGCCTGCCCGCGTAACGTCGATGCGCAAATCTTCATACATCAAGTAGCAATGCGCTTCGGGGAGAGCCGCGACGCCGTAGCGCTGAAGCACGGCGCCTACGCCCGGAGTATTGCGCTCGTCCATTTCATAGACACCGAGCATGAGCATGACGTCGAACTCCTGCTCAAGAGCAAGAGCCGCCAGGAACGCATGCTTCGTGCTGCACGTGCCTTTCCCTTTGCGAAGAACGGCGCCGAAGTCAGCTCGATCCAATGTCCTGCCGTAAGGAAGCTTTTGCAGGTAGCGCCCGGCGGCGCGGAAATCGCTGACGCCGCGCGCCATGATCTCCGCAGACAACGGGCCGGCCGGCTTCAATGTAAAATCCGCAAAGCATCCCATGACTCCATGCTCGCCTCGTTTCGTTATTTGAGATAGCCTCGCTCGCGGTAAAAGCGCTCCGCGCCCGGATGGAGCGGGACGTCGTTAGGCGCTTCTTCGTCATTGGCGCAAAGCTGCGCGATGTCGAGCGGCTTGAAATTATCGGTGGGAATGAGGTCTTTTCTTCTCTCGATCGCCTCGCAGAGTGCGTACGCCTCGTCGTCCGGCATGTCGGCACGCACGGCCATCGGCCAGCCGCTGAAATCGAGCGTCTGAACATCTTCGGACAAGCCGGGAAAACGGGATTTGGACATGACGGCCGGTCGGTAGCCGAGCGCTACCATGCGCTTGAGAATTTTTCCCTCAACCGGCAGGTACTGGAAGCCGTGCGCCAGGGCCGTCTGCCCCCAGCTCTTGATTCCCTCGTCGAAGATCGCGTTCACGGCCCCGCTCTCGATCGCCTCCCGCCGCGCCGGATTGCTGGGTCCGGGCACCGGCTGAATCTTTCCGCCCCATTTGCGAATATCCGCCAGCGTAAAGCCAGCAGCGCGCATGACGGCGGTCACCGTGAACATCGTGGCATTTCTCAACAGAGCGTCTTGGGTTATCCGTGCGGTGGAAAGGCGCAGCGGATACCGTTGCTTTTTAATTTGATCGAGAGAGGTGATCCCGGTGGACTCATGGACGGCAAAGGCCACGACGTCATAAGAGGGGAAGACCGCGATCGTTCTCAGGGGAAGCCGCTTACGGAACGGACCTTTACCGCGGTACGCCAAGGTCAGCATCGACGATGGGTTGAGCCATACGAGCGAGAATTTCCCTTCGGCCAGCGCCATAAGCTCGCGAAAGCCGCCGGTGGCGAACGACAACGAGACGCTGTCTTTTTCGTCGTTCGCTCTGGCGGCAAGGAAAAGTTTCAGCGTGCGGCCGAGCCGGGAACGGGTCTGCAGAACGCCCTCCGCCGCTCGCGTGGTTTCGAAAGAGAGCGCGCCGTCGTAGAGAGCGGAGGCCATTTCCAAAAGCCCCTTGGCCCGCTGGATTCCCGCGTTGTATCGTTTCTTGTCCATGTCTTATGTCCTCTTCCGGTCGAATCGCTTCGTCGCGCTGGCGGTGATGAATGCTTCGAAGCGATCGAGCAACTTATCCGGCTCTTCTTCCACAATGAGCATGGACCGATGCTGCGGCTTGAGAAAACCCTCCTCGACCGCGCGATCTAAAAAGCGGACGAGATGATGATAGTATCCGGAGACGTTTAAGAGACCGCACGGCTTGTCGTGAAGGTCGAGCTGAGCCCAGCTCAGAACTTCGAAAAATTCCTCCATCGTGCCGATGCCGCCCGGCAGGCCCATAAAGCCGTCGGACAGCTCCGCCATCACGGCTTTGCGCTCGTGCATGGATTTCACGATCCTTAGCTCGGTAAGCCCGCGGTGCGCGAGCTCTTTATCGACCAACAATTCGGGAATCACGCCGATGACTTGACCGCGCTGCGCCAACACCGCGTCCGCGATCTCGGACATGAGCCCGACGTTGCCGCCGCCATACACAAGCCCGTAGCCGCGCTCGACCAGCAAGCGGCCGAGCCGCCGCGCAGCGTCCGCATATTCGGAACCTGCGCCGGCCCTCGACCCCGTGAAGACACAGATTCTTCCTTTCAAGCCCGCCTCGTCTAGCCGCCGCACTCGCCCGGAGAAAGAGACAATGCCGGATGAGTCTCGTCCGCGAATTTGTAAATGAATTCGAAAGCGATCTTGTTCTTCACCGCCTCCCGGTATAGTTGCTCCGCGCACACGAACTTGGTGATCTGTTGCCGCAAGGCATTCTCGAGAGCCTCGCGATCCCGAGGAGATCCGCGAACCGTATAGGTGTAGATTACGCGCTGCGGACCCGCTTCGATCGATTCCCATCTTATGGACGGATTGATATCCATCGGCAATGCCGCCTTCTCCCGCTCGGCCGCAACGATTTTCTCCGCGGTGAGAGGCGCGATGAATTCCCGGGCATAGGCGAACAGCAGGATTGCGATCAAGACCAAACCCGCGGCCAGACCGTACTTGAATAACTTCTCTCTTGTTTCCGCCGTCATCGCTGGCGACCTCCGGCCGCCGTATCCGAAGATTCTGCTCTCGGCGCGGCCCTTAAGGGCAGGCCGCGCCGGAGGCAAGAATCGTTTCGTAGATGTCCAAAACGCCCGCGTCTTCCAAATGGAGAAAATGCCCGACCCCTTTGACGACGACCATCTCGCAATCGGGAATTTGCGAGGCGAGCAATTTAACGTCGTCGAGGTCGATGATCGCGTCCTTCTCGCCGTTTAAAAGCACCGTCTTCGCCCGGATGCTTTTCAAATCGACCACCTCGCTCAAGCTCTTTGATGAGATAACGAACAAGCCATGCTCGTAGAACGCGCGCACGCGCTCTTCCGTCATCGTGCGAAATTGGCTCGCGATTTTCTGCTTGATCGACGAAGGGAGGTCTTCACCAAAGCTTTGGATCAGGACCTCGGCCACTTTTTCGGGATTTTTCATGTCCACGGTGGCGCCCTGTTCGATGGTGTCGACCAGCTTTCTGCTCGGTTTGGTTCCGAGGCTCGCCAGCACCATTCTTTTTATCCTGAGCGGATGGGCCGCGGCGAAAGCCGCCGCGACGACGCCGCCCCAAGAAGCGGCGCAGAGCGTGGCTTCGGCGCAGGTGGCCGTTTCATCGAGCACGGCGTCGAGTATCCCGATCTGCTCGTTCAGCGATATCTCTTCCGCGCCGGAAAGAATTTTCGCCCTTCCCTGATTGGGAAAATCGAAAAGCACGATTCGATAACGGTGGGAGAACCGCGCGATGAACGTTTGCCACATGGCCATGGACTGCTGCACACCGTTAACGCAAACGACATGCGGCGCGTCGTTTTCAAATATCCTGTAGGGAATGAGGAACCTGTCCGTCTCCAGGACGGCTTTTACTTGTGCGGTCGTTTTGGGCATGTCATCACTGGCTACACCCTCGTCGTTGGATTTGCCTCCGTCTCGCGGCGTATGTAATTAATAATGTCCTCGGAAATTGCGCGCAAATCAAGCCGAAGAGCCGTCTGTCGCTTGGAATCAGAAAGGACTAGAAGTTAATACGACTTCCGCCACACGCTGGCGAGCCACGGCTGCTGTTCGCGCGGCAGGCCGGGCGGGCGATAATAGTGAGTCAGCTCGACAAAGCCGGCATTCGTCACAAAGCGCCGCCAAGTTTCGAGATCGTGATACGCGCCATATCTTTGGCCCTGCCATCTTTCTTCATTCTCACCATGAGGATTCGAGCTGAACAATACGCCGCCCGACTTCAGCGTCGCATGCAAATCGCGCAGAACGCGCGGCAATTCCTGACTCGGCACATGGAACAGCGCGGCGTTCGCGAAGACGCCGTCGAAACGATTCGCCGGCAGATCGAGCTTCAGAAAATCCTGCTCCCACACCTCGCAGCCAGAGCACGCGCGCGCCATCTCCGCCAACCGCGCCGAGCCTTCCAGACCGACGGCGACGTGTCCGAGTGTTGAGAAAGTCTTCAAATCCCGCCCCGGCCCACAGCCGAAGTCGAGAATCGTGAACGGCGGATCGCCCTCGATGTACTTCAGCAACGCATCAATATTCTGGCTGACATCATGGTCCTTCGTGCCCTGCCAAAAGTCTTCTGCGTGCTGATCGTAGTATTCCAGCGTCGTGTTGGCGATTTTTTCAAGGTCCCGTCGATGCAGTTTCTTCGAGGCTGATCGTTGGTGCACGGCTAAATTGAGAACTAGCGATTCTTCTCGGCCGACGCGCGGAGCGCGTCGACCACGGCCGCGAGCGTGGGAGGCGGCTCGGTGCGATCTTTGAACGGCGCGAGTCGCTCATTGATCTCGGCGGCCGCAAGGTGAAAGCCCGACGGCAGTCCGGCGGCCTCGAAGGTTGCCGCGATCTCCCTCATCTCCCACATACCGCCACGCCTTGGGCACGGCCACCGCGGCGGCCCGGATGCTCCGCTGATCGGCGTCGGGCTGGGAGAGCGCCCATTCTTCGACAAGAGCTTCGTCCACGTCCTCGATCGCGGCGAGCGCGCGGACCGCGATGACAAGCGCATCGCTGCACTTGCTCCAGGCGGCGTAAGCCATCTTTAGAGCGGAAGCGGCGCCGGGCTTCTCGCCGATCGTCCTCGCGTCGAGCATGCTCGTGGAAAAGAGCCGCGCCACTTCCGCGGCGCGGGTTCCCGAGAGATAGAGACGAGTCGTCCCCGCCCGCTTGACCGGCGATCCGATGATGCCGCCATCCACGAAGCTCGCTCCCGCTTTCGCCACTGTCGCGCCAATTTGCTCGGCCGTGGCTCGGGAAACCGCGTTGGCGTCAACATAAATGCCGCTGAACTTGTGCGCCGCCACGCTGCGGGCAAGCTCCAGGGCCGCGTGCGGCGGGCACACGGAAAGAATCACGTCGCTCGTCCGGACCGCGTTGGTAAGATGCTGCACGTCGATCAGTCCGGCCCGGCGAGCGCGGTCCCGGGTTGACTCGCTGCGTTCGTGCGATGCCCAGACGACGCGGACGCCGCTCGTGGCGGCGGCCGCGCCGACGGTGACGCCCATATTGCCCGGATGCAGCAGCGCTACAGTCTTTAGGTTCATAATCGATTCCTCCTGAACGGCCGCAGCGAAAGTCGAGAATCGCATACGGTAAAGCCGGTGAGAACTTAAGTCTCTGGAGGTGGTCACAGATTGTGACCACCTCGATTCTTTCCTCCGGAGTAAACCGGAACATAAAATCTCCGGGAAACCGATCTTTGTTCCGCTTCACCGCTTGATTCAAGGCCTTGGTGGAAACTCGGATAGCTTTGCCCAATCTGCATTCAGCATCAGCTTTTGTCCTCGAATCAACAGAATCGACCGCTCAATACGCGCAGTCGGTACAATGGATGTTTGATCGTCCATAGGCACGCACCTTCTTCTTATTGACCTGGATTGAACGACCAAGCTTTTAATCTGCCTTTGTTTTGGTGTCTCGTAATTGTGATACGAGCTTCGTTATTGCCCCCTTCAAGGCTTCAACGGCCAATTCGCTCGAACCCGGCAGGCCCTTTTGTTCGCGCCTGAACTGCGACTCAACACTGCCCTGCCAGAGCGCTTCGCCGGATTTCAGATCTAGAAGTTTCACCTCTGTCAAAGCCACATGGCCCTCCACTTCCTTGGTCACGCTCGACTCGATCCCCGCCATGATCATCACTCCAAACGGCCCACCCATAATACCGGCATTCATCATCCGCTCTTGTCCAGCTAAATCTCGATAGACGATGCCGTAAAAATGACTGATGTTTCCCACTAGAACCGCGTCCGCCTTTTGCCCGAGCTCGCGCAGGCGGGCCTCGTTCACTTCAGATGAGACGTATGAAGCCGGTTGGACATCAAGGAAGAGCCCGACCTCACGGATGTGCTTCACCACCGCTTCGTTAAGTTCTCCATGAAAATCCTTGAAGAACTTGTCCCGAGTCGCGACGAAGCCTTTTCCTTTTCCTTCGCCGATTTTCTCCTCTTCCGGACGCAGATCGTCGAGCTTGGCGACTATCACCCGCAGCGGTATCCGCTGAACGTTCTTTTCCCGAGCAATCCCTTCCCAAGAATACATCGAGACAATGGTGGGCGGGCCTCCACCGCAGCCGGAGTTGAGGAGAACTGCCGCCAAGATCCCAAATGCAATCTTCACCTTTATTCACCTCCTCGGAAAGCGAAGGCAATATGGCCCATTTGGCTCGGGACTGTCAAGCATGAAAAGCATATTTCGTTTTCACACCGATAAATGAGCCGCGCTCTTTTACCCGGCTTTGAAAACCGCCGGATGTTGAGATAGTTGTAAGAGTATCCCTCAACATTTAAGGAGATCTCGATGGCACAGAAGTCCCTGGATAGTTACAATACGGCGGCGGAGTTGAAGGTCGGCAACCGCTCGTACAAGATTTTCCGTTTGGATAGGCTGGAGAAGGCGGGATTCAAGACGGCTTCGCAGCTTCCGGTGTCGCTAAAAGTGCTTTTGGAGAATCTTTTGCGGCATGAGGATAACCGATTGGTGACGAAGGCGGACGTGGAGACGCTGGCGGGCTGGAATCCGAAAGCGAAGAAAGAAAAAGAGATCGCCTTCATGCCCGCGCGCGTGCTGACCCAGGACCTGACCGGCGTGCCGTCGGTGGTCGATCTCGCGGCGATGCGCGAAGCGATGAAGCGGATGGGCGGCGACCCTAAGAAGATCAACCCGCTCGCGCCGGTCGATCTCGTCATCGACCACTCGGTCCAGGTGGACAGCTTCGGCTCGCCGGACGCGTTTCATTTGAACTCGAAGATCGAATACGAGCGCAACGTCGAGCGCTACGCCTTCCTCCGCTGGGGCGCGAAGGCCTTCAGCAATTTTCGCGTCGTTCCGCCCGACACCGGCATCTGCCATCAGGTCAATCTCGAATACTTGGGCCAGGTGGTTTTTCGCGGCAAAGAAAACGGCGTGACGCTCGCTTATCCCGACACCGTCGTCGGCATGGACTCGCACACGCCGATGATCAACGGTCTCGGCGTCGTCGGCTGGGGCGTCGGCGGCATCGAGGCGGAAGCCGCGGTGCTCGGCCAGCCGCTGATCATGCTGATTCCCGACGTGATCGGCTTCAAGCTTCACGGCAAGCTCCGCGAAGGCGCGACGGCGACCGACCTCGTCCTCACGGTCACGGAAATGCTCAGGAAAAAAGGCGTGGTGGAAAAGTTCGTCGAGTTTTACGGCGCCGGGCTGTCCAGCCTCACTATCGCCGACCGCGCGACCATCGGCAACATGGCGCCGGAGTACGGCGCGACGATCGGCTTTTTCCCGGTCGATAGCGAAACTCTCAAGTATCTGGAGCTCACCGGCAGAGATCCTGAGTTGATCAAGCTGGTGGAAGCCTACAATAAAGAGCAGGGAATGTTCCGCACCGACGCGTCGCCCGATCCGGTTTTCACCGATACGTTGGAGTTGGATCTCGCCAGCGTCGAGCCGAGTCTTGCCGGCCCGCGGCGGCCGCAGGACCGCGTGCCGCTGACAAAGTCCAAGAGCGCGTTCAAAGAGGCGTTGCCTCAGTTGCTGAAAAGCGGCGACGCGGGAAAAACCGTCTCCGTGAAGCTGAACGGCGGCAGCGCCACTCTCGGACACGGCACGGTCGTGATCTCTGCGATCACGAGCTGCACCAACACGTCGAACCCCTCCGTGTTGATGGCCGCCGGCCTGCTCGCGAAGAAAGCCAACGAGAAGGGTCTCAAGACCAAGCCGTGGGTCAAAACCAGCCTGGCGCCCGGCTCTAAAGTAGTGACGGATTATCTGAAAGAGAGCGGACTCTTGCCGCAGCTCGAAAAGCTCGGCTTCTACCTCGTCGGCTACGGCTGCACGACCTGCATCGGCAACAGCGGCCCGCTGTCCGAGCCCATCGCCGCCGGGATTCAGGAAGGCGATCTCGTCGCCGTCGCGGTGCTCTCCGGCAACCGCAACTTCGAGGGCAGAATCCATCCGCAAGTGCGCGCCAACTATCTCGCCTCTCCGCCACTCGTCGTAGCTTATGCATTGGCCGGCCGCATGGACATGGACCTTTACAGCGAGCCGCTGGGGACCGATACCAAAGGGGCGCCGGTTTATTTAAAGGACATCTGGCCGACGCCGGAAGAGATCCGCGAAGAGATCGGCAAGTCGGTCAGGTCCGACATGTTCAAAAAAGAATACGGCGAAGTTTTTGAAGGCGACGAGCGCTGGAAAAAAATGCCGACGCCCGAGGGCGAGCTGTTCGCGTGGGACCCGAATTCGACCTATGTGCGCGAGGCGCCGTATTTCGCAGGGATGCCGAAGACGCCTAGCGCGCCGAGAGACATCGCTGGCGCGCGCGTCCTTGCCGTGCTCGGCGACTCGGTCACCACCGATCACATCTCCCCCGCGGGCTCGATCGAAAAGAACGGGCCGGCGGCCACGTATCTCATCGAGCACGGCGTCCAACCGAAAGACTTCAACCAGTACGGCGCGCGGCGCGGCAATCACGAAGTCATGATGCGCGGCACTTTTGCCAACGTACGCTTGAAGAACCAGCTCGCGCCCGGCACCGAAGGCGGCTGGACCGTCCACCTGCCGGACAAAAAGCAGATGTCGATCTACGACGCGGCGATGCAGTATCAAAGAGAAGGCGTGCCGCTGGTCGTCATCGCGGGCAAGGAATACGGCACCGGCTCGTCGCGCGACTGGGCGGCGAAAGGGCCGCGGCTCCTCGGCGTCAAGGCGTCCATCGCAGAAAGTTTCGAACGGATCTACCGCAGCAATCTGATCGGCATGGGTATCGTGCCGCTGCAGTTCAAGCCGGGAGAGAACGCGAAGTCGCTCGGCCTCACCGGCTTCGAGACTTACGACGTGGCGGGAATTTCCGCCGGGCTGAAATTAAGGCAGGAGCTGACGGTAAAAGCGAAGAGCGACGACGGCAAGGTCAAAGAGTTCAAAGTCATCTGCCGCATCGACACGCCCGCCGAGCGCGACTACTACCGCCACGGCGGGATTCTGGAGTACGTATTAAGGCAATTGCTGACGGAGAGATAGCGCTTAGTGCTGGTTTGAGCGCTGAGCGCTGAGTACGAGAGGAAGAACATTTTCTTGACTCAGCACTCAGAACTATTTATTGTTTGTGCGCTATCTCCCACACGGGGCGTAGATCCTCGGAGTACTGGTAGCGTATTCCGAAGTCCTTCAGGATATCCTCCGTCGCCGCGACGACCGTGCGGCGGTCGAAAACCATATTCTCTTGCATTCGGTTGGCCATCTTCGCGAACTTGAAAGCCACCTGCGCGCTCTTGCCGTCGCGCAGGATCTCCACCAGGTGCTTCAGGTTCTTAACCGGAACGCCGTCCACTTCTTGAAGGACAAAGCCGTTGGCATCGTCGTAACCCTTGGTGATCGGGTGCGGGAACATCGGCGAGCAAACGATCACGATCTCCTCTCCCGCAAAGACAGGCTTGTCGTAACGCCGGATCATCAGCGGATTCCCCTGGCGCGCGTGGTAAAGCTCCCACTGGTTGCCGAGCTTTTCGATGTACTCCTGAGAGGCGGCGCAAAACACCAGCGGCCCGTAAATAAAATAACGCGGGCTCTTGTTTGCCAGATACGGCATGACCAGGTCGCGTTTACGCAGCACGGGCACGCGGATACGCCGCGGTTGGCCGTTGCGCTGCACCGTAAGATCGAGCGCGCCGTCTTTCGCGTGCCTCTGCACGAGGTAGAGCGCCGAGAGACGGAGATCGTAGCGCACCGAGACTTTTCCGTCGCTGTCGATCGGCTGGCCGCCAACGGCCGTAATCACGTCCCATTCCTTCAGCGGGTAGCCGGCGTCGTTGCCGTAAGGTTGGGTGAGCATCAGTCCCCCCGTTCCCTTGGGCAAACCGAGCCGCGATCGCAGCGCGCTGTTTTCCACCGTCTGAAAAAAATCGTGCAATTGCGGCTTGCCATCGTAAGCCCCGTCGGCCAGATCGTCGAGAAACAGGCGAACCTCCTCGATCGGTATCACGTAGCCGATGTTCTGCGCGTTGGGAATGTTGCTGAAGACCACGCCGACGAGCTTGCCGCGCGAGACCACGGGCCCGCCGCTGTTGCCCGGATTCAGCGCCGCGTCCACTTGAATCCTGAGCCCCATGGTGAACTGGTAGTAATTGGTGAACTCGATGCGCGAGACGATGCCCTCGGTCACCGACAGCTCGGTGCCGCCGGTGGGAAATCCGTAGACGCTGACGGCGTCCTTGACCCTGGGGAGATCGTCGGCAAAGGGCAGAAACGCCCGCTTGTCGAAAAACGATTCGTCTTCGACGGTGAGAACGGCGAGGTCTACGGGTTCCGCTATGGTGACGACGCGCGCCGCCAGTTTCTCCGCCGATTGGTTCGGCTGGATGTAAATCTGGCTCGCGTTCTGGACGACGTGGGCGTTGGTGAGGATGCGTTTCCCCTGGATCACGATCCCCGATCCGCTCACGTTCGCGGGATTTTGCTTCGTCCAGGGCCGGGTGAGGTCGGGGTCGCGGCGCGTCGTGTGGATTTTTACCACCAGATCTCTCACGTCGTCCTGGCCGTGGGCGTAGGACGCCGTCAACGCCAAAAAGATTAAAGCGAGACCGAGCAAAATCCTTTGACCATGGTGAAACTTTTTCATGGCTTCCTTTTCAGCTCCGCCTCCGACGGACGCAGATAGAGCGGCACGAGCGGCCCCACGGGATCGCACTCCCGCCGGAGAATTTTTTCCTCGGCAAGAAAGGCCACGGCAGAAGCGACGGACGGATAGTTTTCGCCCAGCGTCAGCCGTCCCTTCTCTCCCAAACTCTCCTTGACTACCTCCGCGTACGTGCGGGCCGCGTCGCCGATAAATACACACGGCTCGCCGTCCGTAAGCCGGCGGACCGACTCGACCACTTTTTCCGGCGCCGCGGCGATATCCTCGCTCACGCGCTCCAGCCTCCCGCCGCTCCTGCAAAACAGCGCGGCATAGACCTCTTTCTTGCGCGCGTCGAGAAAAGGACAGATGAAACCGTCGCCGTCGTTCACGCGCGCGGCGACGGCCGCAAGCGTGGGAATGCCGACGACCGGCGCTTCGGATCCGTACGCCAATCCCTTGACCGTGCTGAGCCCGATGCGGAGTCCCGTGAACGAGCCCGGACCGATCGCCACCGCAAATGCGGAAACGTCCGTCAGCCGAAGTCCTGCCGTGTCCAGGAGCTTGTCGATCAACGGAAGAAGAGTCTCCGCGTGATTGCCGCGATGAGGCGCCGCGCCGTTGCCCGATGCTCGGAAGTCGGCGCCGGTTTCTTCTACGACGAGCCTCGCGTCTTCGACGATGGCGGCGCTCGCCGCCGCCGTCGCCGTGTCGATGCCGAGAATGATCATAGAAAGGCGAGAGGCGATAGGCGGAAGGCGTGAGTTTTCGGATTAAGAATTTCAGGAGTCTTTGGACTCTCGCCTGTTGCCTCACGCCTCACGCCTGATTATCCTTCGAAGAATCTGGCGATGTCGTTGTAGAACGCGTAGGCCATGACCATGAGCAATATCAGGATGCCGACCTGTTGCGCCCGCTCGCGCTGCTTGAGCCCGATCGGACGGCCGAGGATCCCTTCCAAAAGAAAGAACAGCAGGTGGCCGCCGTCGAGCACGGGGATGGGCAACAGGTTCAAGACGCCGAGGTTGATGCTCAGCACCGCTACAAAGAAGAAAAAGTTCGCCAGTCCTTCGCGCGCCTGCTGTCCGGCCATCTGCGCGATGAGCAGTGGCCCGCCGAGATTTTTGGGCGAGAGATCCCCCGCGATCATTTTGTAGAGCGCGACGAGCGTCACGACCGAGTACTCTCCCGTCTTGTAAAAAGCCTGTCCTACGGCCAACACCGGATTGCCGCGCTCGATCACGGGCTCGCTGGCGATGCCGATGATCCAGGTCTCCTGGGTCTCGCCGAAAACGTTTTTCGTGTCTCGCTTCGCCGGTTCGACCGTGGTCTCGATCTCGCGGTTCTCCCGCACGACTCGAACGGCCAGCGGCCTCCCCCGGCTTTCCTTGATGCGCCGCGAAAGATCCTCCCACTTTTCGATCGGCTGGCCGTCGACTGCGACGATGCGGTCTCCTTTTTCGATCCCCGCCGTGGCCGCCGGCGAATCGGGCTCGACGGCCGCGACCTTCGAAGTGGAGACCGGCACGCCGTAAGTAAGAAAGGTCCAGAGAAAAATGACGACTGCGAGCAAGAGATTAAAGACCGGCCCCGCCGCCACGATGGCGATGCGCTTGCCGAGCGGCTGGTGGGAAAAGGACTTGTGCACGTCCACCGAGCTCACTTGCTCCTCCGGATCTTCTCCCACCATCTTCACGTAACCGCCGAAAGGAAAGGCGCTGACCGCGTACTCGGTCTCGCCTATCTTCTTCTTGAAGAGCTTCGGGCCGAAGCCGATCGAAAAGGTAAGCACGCCGACGCCGCTCTTTTTGGCGACGAGGAAATGGCCCAGCTCATGGATCACGATAAGGATGCCGAGCCCGATCAAGGCCGAGACTACCGCATAGACAACGTTCAGCATTCTATACTCTCCTGTTCAGACCTACGTAATGCTCCGGGATGGGAAAGGCCCGCTGACTTCACCATACCGGGTGGCGGGCTTGCGATCAACCAGCCGCGCCGCCCGTTCGCGCGCCCAGCGATCGACCTCGAGAATCTCGCGGACGTCGTCGGGATGGACGGTCGAGTGCGCCGCCATCGTCTTGGCGATGATCCGATGGATCTCGCGGAAGCCGATGCGCTTTCCCAGAAAAGCCGCGACGGCCACTTCATTGGCGGCGTTGAGCACGGCGGGCATCGTGCCGCCCGCGGCGAGCGCCTCGTAAGCCAGTTGGAGCGCCGGGAATCTTTTTTTCTCGACCGGGAGAAACGTCAGCGCGCCGAGCTCGGTCAGGTCCAGCGCCCGCCAGCTCGCCTTCAGGCGCAGCGGATAGGAAAGCGCGTAGGCGATCGGGATGCGCATGTCGGGAATCCCCAGTTGCGCGATGATCGAGCCGTCCTGATAGCGGACCATGGAGTGGACGACGCTCTCTGGATGGATGACCACGTCCACGCGCGGCGGCTGCATGTCGAAGAGCCAACGCGCCTCGACGACTTCCAGCCCTTTATTCATCATGGTCGCCGAATCGACGGTGATCTTGGGCCCCATCTTCCAGTTTGGATGCTTGAGCGCCTGCTCCACCGTCACGCGGTCGAGACTTTTCAGCGAGGAGCGGAGAAAAGGCCCGCCGGACGCGGTCAGGATGATCTGGTCCACATCCTCCCGGCGGTTTCCCTGGAGACATTGAAAAATCGCGTTGTGCTCGCTGTCCACGGGAAGAAGCCGGACGCCGCGCTGCTTCGCTTCGCGGACGAAGATCTCGCCCGCCATCACGAGCGCTTCCTTGTTCGCCAGCGCCACCTCTTTTCCCGCCCGCACCGCCGCCAGGGTCGGCACCAGGCCCGCGCCGCCGACGATCGCGGCGACCACGACGTCCGCTCTATCCGCGGCGGCCAGCGCGGCCGCGCCGCTCTCGCCCCAGAGGATTTCGGTCTTCGAGCGCCCGATCATCCTCCTCAGCTCGTCGACTCCTTCCTCCTCGCGGACGCTGACCGACTCGGGCGAGAATTCCTTGATTTGCGCGGCGAGGAGCTTGAGATTGCGCCCGGCCACGAGCGCGCGGACGCTAAATTTTTCCGGAAAACTCCGCACCAGATCGAGCGTGCTCACGCCGACCGAGCCGGTCGAGCCCAAGATGACGATCGACTTCATGGATGAAAAACCCTCACGTAGTAGGCGGCGAACACCAGAGGGAATATAAGACTATCCATGCGGTCGAGCAACCCTCCGTGCCCGGGAATAAGCGCGCTCGAGTCTTTGACGCCGAAGACGCGCTTGATCCACGACTCGAACAGGTCGCCGATCTGCCCCAAGAAGCTCAAGACAATAGAAATTCCCAACAGCTCCGGCCACGGCTGCAACGGCAGGAGGAAGGGGCCGGTAAACACGCCGACGATGAGGCTCGCGGCGGTCGAGCCGATCGCGCCTTCGACGGTCTTTCCCGGGCTCACCTCCGGATAGAGTTTTCTTCTTCCCATTGTAGTGCCGACAAGGTAAGCCGCCGTGTCCCCGGCCATGACCGCGAGCAGGACGAAAAAAATCCATTGCGGCCCGTCCGGCAGCCGGTAAAGAAGCGCCGCGTGCGGAACCAAGTAGCCGATATAAACGGTTCCGAGGATCGTCCAGCAGAGGCGGTTGAATCTCTCCTCCAGCCTGCCGCCGAAAAATAGATGACTGCAGAAAAGCAGTACGGTCACACCCGCGAGCCCGGCGGAAGGCCACCCGGAGAGAACGCCGACGCCGACCAAGAAGCCCGCGAGAATTCCGCCGGCCTGTTCGCGCGGCCGGGCGGGAAACGCGATCCGGTAATATTCCCAAAGACAGACGAGAGTAACGAGAAAAACGAGCGCCGAGAAAATCCGCAAGCCGCCCCGGCCGACGAGCCACACGAGCGCCGGAATACCGAGCAAGGCGGTGACGATTCTAGGAACGAGCTTCGATCTCACGATTGCGGCCCGGCGATTTGTTCGTCCGTGCGGCCGAACCTCCGGCGCCGCCGTTGAAATTCAGTCAGCGCCTGGAGGTATTCGGCCTCGCGAAAGTCCGGCCACAGCGTGGGCGTGATGTAAAGCTCGGTGTAGGCGATCTGCCAGAGAAAAAAATTGCTGATGCGCATCTCGCCGCTGGTGCGGATCAGGAGATCGGGATCGGGGATTTTCTTCGTCGCCATCTCGCGCGCGACCATCTCGGCGTCGATGTCGCGCACGTCGCACTTGCCTTTTTTCACGGCCTCCGCGATGCGCCGGACCATGCCGACGATATCGTCGCGGCCGCTGTAGCTCAGCGCCAACAGGACCGTCATCCCCTGATTCGCGCGCGTGATGCGCTCGACGTGCTTCAGTGTAGCGCGCACGCTCGGCGGCAGCCGGCTTCGCTCGCCGATGGCGAGGAGCCGGATGCCGTGGCGCATCATCTTCGGCTGCTCCGCCGTCAGATAATGCTCGAGCATGCCCATCAGCGCGTCCACCTCGTCCTCGGGACGAAACCAATTTTCGGTCGAGAAGGCGTACAGCGAGATATACGGGATGCCGAGCTTGCGGCTCATCTCCACCACCGCGCGGACCGAGGCGGTTCCGCGGCGGTGGCCTTCGGTGCGGCCCTTGCCTCTCAGCTTGGCCCAGCGCCCGTTGCCGTCCATGATGACGGCGACGTGGCGGGGCAGCCGACTCTTGTCTAAACCGTCTAAACTTATTTTCGTTGGATGCGTCACGCGGGCTCGTGATCGTGACTCTCGTCGCGATCGTGGCGAGCTTGACCTTCGACTTGCCCAGAACCCTGAGTTTCATCGAAGGGTCGACCACGATCACGACGCAAGGGCGGCGGGGTTGTGGGAAGTCTTAGACCTCCATGATCTCTTCTTCTTTGGTCTTCAGAACTTTGTCCACTTTTTCAATGAATTCCTTGCTGATCTTCTCGACCCGCTCCTGGCCGTGCTTGAGATCGTCCGCGGTGATCTCCTTCTTTTTTTCCGTTTCTTTCAGTTTCTCGATGGCCAGCCGCCGGTGATTGCGCACCGAGACGCGAAATTCCTCGGCGATTTTTTTGACGTGCTTGACGAGATCGTGGCGCCGCTCCTCGGTCAGCGCGGGGATGGGAATGCGGATCACCTTGCCGTCGTTGCTCGGCGTCAGGCCCAGATCGGATTTCATGATCGCTTTTTCGATATTCGCCATGGCCGAGGGGTCGTACGGCTGAATCACCAGCAGGCGCGGCTCCGGGGCGCTCAAGGTCGCCAACTGATTGAGCGGCGTCGGCGCACCGTAGTAGTCGACGGTGATGCCTTCGAGCAGAGCGGTGGAGGCCCGGCCCGTGCGCACCTTGGAGAGCTCCTTGCGGAACGCGACGACGCACTTCTCCATCTCTTTCTGCAGCTCGGAAAAAAAAGACTCGTTCATGACTTCTCCGCGCAGACGAGCGTGCCGATCTCCTCGCCGCAAACCACGCGCTTGATGTTGCCCTTCTCCATGAGATTGAAGACGACGATGGGAAGATGGTTGTCCATGCAGAGCGAGATGGCCGTGGAATCCATGACCTTCAGCTCTTTGTTGAGCACCTCGATGTAGGAGAGCCGGCCGTACATCTTGGCGCCCTCGTGCTTCTTGGGATCGGCGTCGTAGACGCCGGGGACTTTCGTGGCCTTGAGGATCACCTCCGCGCCGATCTCCATCGCGCGGAGACTCGCCGTCGTGTCGGTGGTGAAATAAGGATTGCCGGTGCCGCCGGCGAAGATCACCACGCGCCCTTTTTCCAGATGGCGCGTCGCGCGGCGGCGGATGTAGGGCTCGGCCACCTGGCGCATCTCGATCGCCGACATGACGCGGGTCGAGACGCCGAGCTTTTCCAGCGCGTCTTGCAGCGCCAGGCTGTTGATCACGGTCGCCAGCATCCCCATGTAGTCGGCCGTGGCGCGCTCCATGCCGCCTTCGCTCAACTGCGCGCCGCGAAAGATGTTGCCGCCGCCGATGACCAGCGCCATCTCGCAGCCGAGCGCCTTGACCTCCTTGATTTCTTCCGCGAACGACCGGACGGTATTACTGTCGATGCCGTATTTTTCCTCGCCGCCGAAAATTTCGCCGGTGACCTTCAGGATCACCCGCTTGTACTTGAGCACGTTGTCTTTTCGCGCCGGCTTGGCCATGAGCTACGCGACGCTTTCGCCCACCTGATAGCGCATGAAGCGCCTCACCTGGATGTTCTCTCCCATGCGCGCCACCGCGTCTTGCAGCAGGTCGCCGACCTTGCGGTCGGGGTCCTTGATGAACGCCTGCTCCAAAAGGCAGACCTCGGAATAAAAGCGGTCCATCTTTCCTTCGACGATCTTCTCCACGATCTTTTCCGGCTTGCCGGAGTCGAGCGCCTGGCGCCGATGGATCTCGCGCTCGCGCTCCAATTCCTCCGCCGAAACCTCCTCGCGCTTGACGTAACGCGGGCTCGCCGCCGCCACCTGCATGGCGATATCCTTGAGCAGCGCCTGAAACTCCGGCGTGCGGGCGACGAAATCGGTCTCGCAGTTGAGCTCGACCATCACGCCGATCTTTCCTCCCGCATGGATGTAGGCCCCGACCAACCCTTCGGATGCCACACGGCTCATTTTTTTGGCCGCCGACGCGAGACCCTTGCGGCGCAGATAATCGACCGCCTTTTCCAGGTCGCCGGCGCAGTCGGCCAGCGCCTTTTTGCAGTCCATCATGCCGGCACCGGTCTTCTCGCGCAGCTCTTTAACCGTATTCGCGCTCACCTCCATGAAATCATGCTCCCCCGGCCGCGGTGTTTTCCTGGACTTCGCCGTCGCCGGCAGCCGCGGCTTCAGGCGCCGGCTGGTCGCCCGCCGGCCGCGTGAGCGCCTGCTCGTGGAGCCCCTTGCCTTCGAGAACCGCGTCGGCGATCGCGGCGCAAAAGAGCCGGATGGCCCGGATCGCGTCGTCGTTGCCCGGAACTTTATAATCGACCATGTCGGGATCGCAGTTGGTATCGACCACCGCCACGACGGGAATTCCGAGCTTCCGCGCCTCGCGCACGGCGATCTCCTCCTGCTTGGGATCGATGACGAAGATGGCGTCGGGAAGTTTTTTCATCCCCTTGATGCCGCCGAGCGACTGCTCGAGCTTCTCTCTCTCCCGCCTGAGGCCGAGCCATTCTTTCTTGGTGAAGGCGTCGGCCATCTTGGGATCGTTTTCCATCTCTTCGAGCTTGCGCAGCCGCTCGATGCTCTGGCGAATGGTCGAGAAGTTGGTGAGCGTGCCGCCGAGCCAGCGGTTGTGGACGTGGAACATGCCGCACCGCTCCGCCTCTTCTTTGATCGAGTCCTGGGCTTGTTTTTTCGTGCCGACGAAAAGAATGTGGCCGCCGGATGTCGCGACGTCGCGCACGAACGCCGCCACGCCTTTGAACATCGTGACCGTCTGCTGCAAGTCGATAATGTGGATGCCGTTGCGCGCGCCGAAAATGTACGTCTTCATCTTGGGGTTCCACCGGCTCGTCTGGTGGCCAAAGTGGACTCCCGCCTCTAAAAGCTGCTTCATGGAAATTTCGGTCATAGCACCATCCTTTGGTTGTCTCCTCCCCTCTCGTCATCTCCGCGCCCGACCGTAAGGCACCCGGGCGTAGATCGGAAAGGGTGTGAAATGTTGGGAAAAATCTTTGTTGCCAATTCCCGGACGGCCCGCAGGACCGTTCGGACGCAAGTCTACCGTAAGACTGCGTAACTCTCGGTTTTTAACAGGAATCCCGGGACTGTGCAAGCAGCCGGAGGGTTACGTGTTCATCGAATCGAGGAACTCTTTATTGTTCTTGGTGCCGCGAATTTTGTCCAGGAGAAATTCCATGGACTCGACCGCGTTCAACTGCGAAAGCACTTTGCGGAGAATCCAGATCCGGTTGAGATCTTCTTTCGGGATCAAAAGCTCCTCTTTCCGCGTGCCCGACTTGTTGATGTCGATCGCCGGGAAGACCCGCTTGTCCATCAGGCGCCGGTCGAGGTGGATTTCCATGTTGCCGGTTCCCTTGAACTCTTCGAAGATGACCTCGTCCATGCGGCTGCCGGTGTCGATCAGCGCCGTCGCGATGATCGTGAGACTGCCGCCGTCTTCGATGTTGCGCGCGGCGCCGAAAAATTTCTTCGGCTTGTGGAGCGCGTTGGAATCGACGCCGCCGGAGAGAATCTTGCCGCTCGGCGGCACCACGGTGTTGTAGGCGCGCGCCAGCCGCGTGATGCTGTCGAGCAGGATGACGACGTCCTTGCCGTGCTCCACCAGCCGCTTGGCCTTCTCGATCACCATCTCGGCGACTTGAACGTGGCGCGTCGCCGGCTCGTCGAACGTGGAGCTCACGACCTCGCCGTCGACCGAGCGCTGCATGTCGGTGACTTCCTCGGGCCTTTCGTCGATCAGCAGGACGATGAGGACGATCTCCTTGTTGTTTTGCGAGATGGCTTTGGCGATGTGCTGCAGCATCATCGTCTTTCCGGTGCGCGGTGCGGCGACGATCAGCCCCCTTTGTCCTTTGCCGATCGGCGTCATCAGATCGACGATGCGCGTCGTATAGTCGTCGTGAGCGTATTCGAGCTTCAGCCGCTCGTTGGGATAGAGCGGGGTCAGGTTATCGAAGAGGATTTTGTCTCTGGCTTTTTCGGGGTCCTCATAGTTGATCGCTTCGACTTTGAGCAAGGCGAAATAGCGCTCGCCCTCTTTCGGCGGCCGGATCTGGCCGGAGATGACGTCGCCGGTGCGGAGGTTGAAGCGGCGAATCTGGCTGGGAGAGACGTAGATATCGTCGGGGCCGGGCAGATAATTGTAGTCCGGCGCTCTCAAGAAGCCGAAGCCGTCGGGCAGCGTCTCCAACACGCCTTCGCCGTAGATGAAGCCGTTCTGCTCGGTCTGCGCCTGTAAGATGGCGAAGATCAGCTCCTGCTTCCGCATGTTGGCGGCGCCTTCGATGTTGAAGTTCTTGCCGATCAACGCTAGATCGCCGATTTTCTTTTCTTTTAGAGCCTTCAGATTGAGCTTGCCGTCTTCAACGGCCTCGGGCTCGGATCGCTCGGCTCGGGGACTCCCACGGACCATAGATATGCCTCTCCTTTCACTCCATCGTGAATGACTCGCCGCTGCTGATTGCGATTGCTGAGCTCAAATTCTGGGATCTAATTTCAAGCTGAACGAATCGCCACGGCCTGCTTCAAAGCGCCACGGCTCAGACCGGCATGCTATGCCACCCTTCGGTTTCGACAACGCGCAGTCATCGGACGAAACCGGAGTGTGGCACAAACGTGAATATTTCGTTCGGGATCCAAGTCAAGCTTTGGGTCGGGATTCGATTACCTTAAATGGGGGATTGATTCAAAGAGTAACGTCAAGCCGGATCATCAAGTCTGTACTCATAATAAAAAAACCTTGGCTGCTTGTCAACCCCTCGCGTCAAACCTTTTATTTTATGTTCCCGCCATCGACGCCTCTTTAAGCCGGCGTACAAGACCGCCCATGTCCGCCGGCAGCGGCGCGCAAAAGCTCATCAACGCGCCATTCCTAGGATGAGAGAACTCAAGCCGCTCAGCGTGCAGCGCCTGGCGTGGAAAATCGCGCAGCGCCGGATCATTTTCAATTTTTCCAGGCCGCGGGCCGTAAACTAGGTCGCCCACCACCGGATGGCCTTCATCCGCGAGATGGACGCGCAGCTGATGGGTTCGCCCGCTGCGGGGCTTCAAACGCAGCAGCGTCACGGCGGAGAAGCGGCCCCCGGACGATCGCACCGGGAAAAACTCTTCTACGCGCCATTCCGTCAGCGCTGCTCTCGCGCGGGAGCCCGCGCGAACGCTCGACATGCGCTTGCGATCGCTCCGATGCCGGCCGATGGAGCGATCGATCGCGCCCTTGGCTTTGGCCATACGGCCCCATACCAGGGCGAGATATTCCTTGCCGACGCGCCGGTCCTTGAACTGCGCCGCCAAGTCTCGAAAAGCTTTGCCATTTTTAGCCACGACCATGACGCCTGAGGTGTCCTTATCCAGACGATGGACGATTCCCGGACGGCGCTCCCCGCCGATGCCCGGCAGGTTCGGACAGTGATGGAGGAGGGCGTTGACCAACGTTCCGCTTTTCCACCCCGCGGCGGGGTGAACCACCATGCCCGGCGCCTTGTTGAGCACGATGCAATCCGCGTCCTCATAAAGAATCTCAAGCGGCAGCGGCTCAGGCGCAGGCGCGGCGTCTTTCGGCGGAAGCGGCTGAACCTCGATCCGATCGCCGAGCTTGAGACGAGAGCCCGGCTTCGCCTTGCGCCCATTCAGCGTGACCCCTCCGTCGGCGATCATCTTTTGAATCGCCGAGCGGCTCCATCCGTCCGCGGAAAAAGCGCGCGCCAGGAAAAGATCGAGACGCATCCCCGCATGCGCCGCGTCGATAACGGTCTCGCGCCTCGACATGTCTTGATCTCGCATTGCGGAATGGGGTCATGATCCGGACGGAACGGCGCCCTTTAGATCAATGCCGCGCAATATTTCCTGAGCGCTCGACACGTCCCGCTTGATCTGCTCGACCAAAAGCTCCACGGAGGAAAACTTTTTCTCTTCCCGGATTCTGGCGACGAAAAAAAGCTTGACCGCTTGATCGTAGAGATCGCCGTCGAAGTCGAAGATGTAGCTTTCGACCGTGCGCGGCCCCGCGCCAAAAGTCGGATTGAGTCCCACGCTGGTCACCGAAGGCCATCGTTGCTCGCCGATTTGCACGATCGAAGCGTAAATTCCGTCCAGCGGCAGCACTTCGGTGCGCGGAACGACGTTGGCCGTCGGATAGCCGATCTGACGGCCGCGGCCGTGGCCCCGCGCCACGCGCCCGGAAACAAAATGATAGCGGCCGAGATACCTGCTCGCTTCGCGCACTTCGCCGCTATCGATCAATGTCCGGACGCGGCTGCTGCTGACGCGATGGCCGCCAAGCTGAATCGGCTCGATGACGCCGACTTCGAAGCCCATATCCTTCCCCCAATGCGCCAGATCTTCCACCCGCCCTTTTCGCCCCTTGCCGAACCTGAGATCTCTCCCGACCCACATCTTGCGGACTCCGATCCGCCGCACCAGATACTCCCGGACAAACTCGTCGGCCTCGACGCCGGCGAAAGCCGCGTCGAAAGTCTGGACGATCACGACGTCCACGCCGAAAGATTGGAGCAAGGTCATCTTGTCCTTGTGCGTCAGGATCAACCGCGGCGCCTTCTCGGGCGCGAGAACCTTCAGCGGATGGGGCTCGAAGGTCAGAACCACGGAGCGCCCGCCCACTTCTTTGGCGTCTTTTACCGCGCGGCCGAGCAGCGCCTGATGGCCCAAATGAATTCCGTCGAAATTCCCCATCAACAGAATCGGGTGGGGAATCGCAAGAGCACGGCTCTCGAGGTGACGGAGAATCTCCATGGGTCGGGCCAAGCCGATCAACGATCAACGTTGTGCGCGCATCGGCTCCGCAATTTTAAACGACCGAGCAGCGAAATGAAATTGGATTCGTGGGGTAAAAAAGGCGACAGACTACGAGCCTAAAGTCTTCAGCCTCTGCTTCGCTCTCCCCGCCTCTTCAGACTGGGGAAAGCGATCGACCAGCTCCTGTAGGATCAAACGGGCGTCCACCTTGTCGCCCAGCTCGGCGAAGGCGAATCCTTGCTTGAGCAGCGCCGCCGGCACCTTATCGCCCTTGGGGTATCTCCGCCTGACCGCGTCGAACTCCAGGATCGCTTGGTCGTACTCCTTCAGGCCATAATAGCACTCGCCGAGCCAATACTGCGCGTTGTCCGCGAGGGCGCTGTTGGGATGCTTCTTGAGAAATTCTCTCAACCGGGGAATCGCGGCTCGATACTCTTTGCGCTCCACGAGCCTCCACGCATCGTCGTAATCTTTTTTGGCGGCTTCGGACTCGGGGGCGGCTTTATCGCGCGGGTCGGTCACGGCGCCGGGCGGCGCGCTCTCCGCCGTCCTCCCCTGCATGCCTTCCCGGAGCGATCGTATCTCTTCATCGCGCTGCTTCAGAAGAGCGGCCTGCGCTTTGAGCTCTTCGCCGACCTTGCCGACCTTCGCCTCCAGATCCTTGATTCTCTGGTCCCCCTCCTTCGTCGATCGGCCGATCTGCCGGTCGAGCTGGTAGCGAACCTCTTCCATCTTTTCTTTGAGCGCGTTGATCTCCCGGCGCATCTGGTCGACGTTCGCGGAAGTATCGGCAAGACTTGCGCGAATAGAATCCAAATCGCCGCGGCTGGTCGTCGTCTGACTTCGGAGAGTCCGTTGTTCACGCTCGATGATGTCCACTTGTTGCGGCGTGACGCAGGCGGGCAGCGCCGCGGCCGCCAGCGCAAAAACAACAATGTAAGGACGGTTCATTGAAAACACGGAGCTATATGAAAATAGACGGGCGATCGACAACGCTGCGCTGTTTCAAGTTCAAGGCTCAAGTTGACTTGAAACTCGATCCTTTCGATAAACTCAGGACTTCGAGTCGTGAGCCTCAGTCGAGCGATCGACCCTGAGCCCTTCGACTTCGCTCAGGACAGGCGCGTCGAAGGGTAACCGGCAAAGATTCCTGCCGAAGATTCTTAGGAAGCCGGACGTCCGGCGGTGACCACAAAACGGTCGCGACGGTTTTTTTGCCAGCAGTCCTCAGTCTGCTCTTTGCAAACCTGAAGCTCTTCGCCGTAGCTGATCGTGGACAACCGCGCAGCCGGTATCCCCAAGGTGATCAGATAATCCTTCGCCGCCTGCGCGCGCTTGGCGCCGAGCGCCAGGTTGTACTCGTTCGTGCCGCGCTCGTCGCAATGGCCTTCGATCTCGACCCGAGCGGCCGGATTGGCTTTGAGCCAGTCCGCGTTTGTTTTTAGCGTGGCGCGCGCGTCCGGACGCAGATCGAAGCTGTCATAAGCGAAATAAACCTCTTTCAGCGGACCATCGCTGACCGGAAGCTTGCCCTTGCTCGCATCTTCCAGACTTCCGCCGCGCGTAGTGGACTCGCCGGTCTTGGATTGTTGCTGGCCTTTTCCACCCGCCGTGCCTTGGGAAGCTGCGTCACCCTGGGGTGTGGGAGTAGGCTTTGGACAGCCTCCTATGACGAAAAGAAATGCCAAAAAGGCGGTTCCCCAAAGCAGCGTGTTTACCCGATCGAACATTTTTTCTCCTTTCATTTCAAGTCATTCCAAGCGCGCAGACCATGAAGGATTTGTATCATCAGACCCGGAGGCTGTCAATGTAGCCTGGTTTTCGCCGGTGTCGCGCATGATGTAAAGACGATAACGTCCGCCGCCGCGATTCGACGCAAAGGCGAGAAATCTTCCGTCCGGCGCCCAGGAAGGGTCTTCGTTGTCTCCGGAGCCGGAGGTGAGTTGCTGCGGTTCTCCGCCCTGTACGGAAATGGTAAAAACCTGGAAGCGCCCGGCGACTCTGCTCGTATAGGCGATCTTGTCTCCCTTGGGCGACCAGTCCGGCGAAGTGTTATAGGACCCCGAGAACGTAAGCCTTCGGACGCTGCCGCTGCCGAGATCCATAATATAAATCTGTGGACTGCCGCTGCGATTGGAAACGAACGCCAGGCGATTGCCGTCCGGCGACCACGAGGGCGAGACGTCGATGCCGCGGTCTTCGGTCAATCGTCTGAGAATTTTTCCGCTGCGGTCCAGCAAATAGAGATCGGTGTTGCCGCCGCGCTCGAACGATACGGCGATCGTTTGTCCGTCGGGCGACCATTTTCCGCCGATGCTCGAGCCGCTGCGGTCGGAGATTCGAGTCTCCCTTCCCGTCGTCAGATCATACAGGAAAAGACCCCGCACTCCGTCTTTGTAAGAAGTATAAAGAACCGTCCGGCCGTCGGGACTCCACGCGGGAGAAAGATTGATCGAGCGGTTGTTGGTGATCTGGCTTTTTTCGCTGCCGTCGAGATGGGAGACGTAGACTTCCTTGAGGCTGCCGCCGGCTTTCGAGACGTAGGCGATGCGCGAGTTGAAGGGGCCCGGAGTGCCGGTAAACTGATTGATGATCTCGTCGGCGAACTTGTGCGCGATGCGGCGGGAATCGCGGACCTTGCCGGTGTATTTTTTGCCGACCAGTTGTTTGGACTGATACACGTCGAACAGGCGAAGCTCGACGGTCAGGTCGTCTCCCTGCACGCTGAAACCGCCTTTGACCAAACTCTCGGCGCCGAGGGTGGACCAGTTTTTAAAGTTGATAGTTTCTAAGGTGATTCCGCTTTGCTGCGGATCATCGATGAAAGCCGAGCGGTCCAAAACGCGGAACCAGCCCGAGAGATTCAAATCGTTGCCGATGGCATCCGCGACCGATTCCGAAATCCTGCGATTGTTATCGCTCGCGCCCAGGTTTTTCAGCGGCGAGATCGCGATGGGATAACGGCGGCCGGTTTGCCCTTCGATCGTTCCTTTTACCTGAGGTGAAAGGGGCCGAACGGAGAAAGCCTGCGCCAGCAGCAAAGTAAAAATAACCAGCGTCGCTCTCCGAAGCATCGGATTACCCCCCCAGCTCCTTCGGAGTAAAAGCCAGTTCCACGTCGGTAAATTCCTCGCGGTGGCTCTCGGGAGGCGGAGGGAGTGGATTGGCTTTTCTCAGCGCGCGGATCACCGAGTCATCGTAGGACGAATCGCCGGAACCGCGGACCAGTTTCAGCCCTACAATTTCTCCGTTTTCCTGAATGCTGAAACGCACCGACGCCACCAGGTCGGTTCTCCTTCCCGCCCAGGTCCAGCCGCTTTTGATCCGCTCGCGCATCTCGTTAAAATATCTTACGAACTCGGCGCCTCGCGCGATTCCTCCGCCGGTGCCTCCCGCGCCCAGGGCCGCGGCGCCGGGTTCTTTGCCGGTCGCGGTGCTGGTCGCCGCCGCCTTTTGCTGCTGCTGCTGTTCCCTCTGTTCCTGCGATTTGGCGCGACTCCGGATCGCCTCCAAAGCCTCTGCGATCCGTCTCTCCCTCAGCTCCTTGAGCTTTTCTCTGGTTTTTTCCGCCTCCGCCTCTTCCTTCTCCTTCTTGGCCTTTGCCGCCAATGCCATCTCGGCGCGGCTGTCCGGAAGTTTTTTCTTGGTCTCCTTCAGCTCGGCGGGGTTCGGTCGAACCTCTTCCTTGGCTTTTTTGGCCTCCTTCTTGGCTTCTTTTATCTCCGGCGAAGCCTTCACTTCCGGAACCGACTTCGCCTTGGGCGCCGGCGCGACCGAGGTGCCCGCTCCGCCGCCGAGCTTCTCGCCGCCGACTAAATCCACGGTGTACACAGGGTAATTCGGAGCTTTGCTCGGCAAAAACGGCACGATCAACAAAACCGCGATGAGCACGGCGTGGGCCACTCCCGAAAAGAAAACCCAGCGCCACACCCGTCCGCCGCCGTCGCGGTGATCGGATGGCCTTCCGGAAACCGGCAGGGGATCCAGATGAGTCTTCGCCATCTAACTTCCTTCTTGCGGCGGGCGCGTCACCATGCCGACTTTTTGAATGCCCGCCTGCTTGATCGTCTCGACCACTTTCATCACGACGCCGTAGCGCACGTCCTGATCCGCCCGGAGAAAAACTTCTTTGTCCGCCTTGATCCCGCGAATCGCGCGCAACTTCTGTCCCAGGTCCGAGACGCTCATCGCGGTGTCGTTGAGATAAACGCGGCCGTTCTTGTTGACGACAACGACGAGCTGCTCCTCTTTTCCCGGGATCGCGCCGGCCTTAGCCTGTGGCAGATTCACCTGCACGCCCTGCTGAAGGATCGGCGCCGTGACCATGAAGATCACGAGCAGCACCAGCATCACGTCTACGAGTGGAGTGACGTTGATCTGCGAGATCGTGGTCGATCCACCCTGCTGTGACGAAGTATCAATCGCCATAAACCGAACTCCTCCTTGCTTTTGCCTTGTGTTTTTACTTTTTACTTTTGCCTTTTTACTTATTTCAAAAAGTGCCGCTCCGCGATATTCAAGAACTCGTGCGAGAAATTGTCCATATCCGAAGTCAGGACCTTGATCCGCTGAACGAAATGATTGTAGGCCATCAGCGCGGGGATTGCCGCCGCCAGGCCGGCCGCCGTCGCGATCAGCGCCTCGGCGATGCCGGGAGCGACCGCCTGAATGCTGGAAGAATGCGTCGCGCTGAGACCGCGGAACGCGTTCATGATTCCCCAGACCGTGCCGAAGAGGCCGATAAACGGCGTCGTGCTCGCCGTGGTCCCGAGGAACGTGAGCGCCTTTTCGAGCTTCGTGATCTCGACGCTCGTCGCCCGCTTCATCGCGCGCGCGACGTTGTCCACGCCGCCCAACTCCGTCGTCAGCCCTTCGCCGGGAGAGGACTTGCCGCGCGAGACCCGGAGCAGCTCCTCGTAGCCGGCGCGAAACACCTGCGCCACGGGACCGGATTTGAGATCGCGGCTGGCGTCGTGGATCGACGCGAGGTTCCGGCTGTCCCAAAATATTTCGATGAACTTTTCCGATTCGCTCTTGGCCCGGCGCATCTGACTGAGCTTGGAAAAAATGATTCCCCAGCTCAGCACCGAAAACAAGATCAAGAGATAGAGCACCCCTTGGACCAGAGCACCCGATCCTCTGACCAAATCCAGGATCCCGTGCTGTTGGAGGACCGGCAAATCGTTCTGCGCCAATAATTGAAGCGGCCACAAGGAAGGCATCATGAGTCCGTTGAAAAACGATTATAACCTCTGTATCTAATCAAATAAAGTCCTGCCGCCATTTTTATGTATTAGACGATCGAGGGGGCGCTTTCATCGACATGATCCGCAAATTAAAAGACCTCGATCTCGCCGGCAAAAAGGTTTTCGTCCGCGCCGATTTCAACGTCCCGATCCAGCAAGGCAAGATCACGGAGATGCACCGCATCGAGAGCACGCTGCCGACGCTCAGCTTCGTTCTCGGCAAAGCCGAAAAACTTTTCCTCGCCTCTCATTTGGGACGGCCCGGCGGGAAAAGAGATCCCCAGTGGAGCCTGGCGCCGGTCGGCGACGCGCTGGAGAAGTTGCTTTCGTCTCCGGTCACGCTCGCGCCCGACTGCGTCGGCGCCGAAGTCGAGGCGCTCGCTCGAGACCCGGGCCAACGGATTGTTTTGTTGGAGAACCTCCGCTTCCATAAGGAAGAAGAGAAAAACGATCCCGGCTTTGCGCGGCAGCTCGCTTCTCTCGCCGAAGTTTACGTGAACGACGCCTTCGGCGCGGCGCATCGCGCGCATGCGTCCACCGCGGGGATGGCCGCGTTCGTGCGCGAAAAAGGCGCCGGTCTTCTCCTGCAAAAAGAGCTGGACTATCTCGGCAAGCTGCTCGGCGCTCCCGAGCGGCCGTTCATCGCCGTCCTGGGCGGCGCCAAAGTCTCGGACAAGATCGGCGTGATCAAAAACCTCATGCCCAAGCTCGACGGCTTGCTGATCGGCGGCGGCATGGCCTACACGTTCCTAAAGGCCAAAGGCGTCTCGATCGGTCGCTCGCTGGTCGAAGAGGCGCACGTCGATCTGGCGCGCGAGCTGATCGCGCAGGCGGCGAAGTCGGGAATCGCCTTATTGCTGCCCGTCGATCACGTGGCGGCCAAAGGACGCGACCAGAACCCGGTCGCGACCGGCGAGAGCATCCCGGAAAATTTGATGGGCCTGGACATCGGGCCGAAGACGCGGGAGCTTTTCATCCGCGAGCTGCGCAAGGCTAAAATGGTCCTATGGAACGGTCCCATCGGGCTGTTCGAGGAAAAGAATTTCAGCGGCGGGACGTTCGATATTGCCCGCGCCCTCGCGGACTCCGGCGCGGTCGTCGTCGTCGCCGGCGGAGACACGGTGGCGGCGGTGATGGCGGCGGGCGTAGAGAAGCGCATCACGCATCTATCGACCGGCGGCGGGGCGACGCTCGAATTTCTCGAAGGAAAAAAATTGCCGGGGATCGAGGCGCTCGAGGTGAGCCGATGAAAGCTCCGTTGGTGGTCGCCAACTGGAAGATGCACGGCACCCAGGCCGAGGCCGCGACACTGGCGCGCGAGGTTGTGAATGGAGGGAACGGAATCGGCGGCGTGGAAATAGTTCTCGCACCGCCCTTTACCGCGCTTGCTACCGTTTCGGCTGTCATAAGAGACAGCGCCGTCCGGCTCGGCGCGCAAAATATTCATTGGGAAATGAAAGGCGCGTTCACCGGCGAGATCAGCCCCATCATGGTGCGAGAGCTGGGGTGCGAGTATGTCATCATCGGCCATTCGGAGCGCCGCCGTCTCTTTCATGAAACCGACCGGATGGTAGGAAAAAAGATAGCCGCTGCTCTGAGCGTCGACCTCGCACCGATCGTTTGCGTAGGAGAAACGCTGCAGGAAAGACAAAGAAAAAAAACCAACGCCGTGATCGGCCGCCAACTGCGAGCCGCGTTGAAGGGGTTGGGCAAAAGTGCTATAAAAAACTTCGCCGTCGCCTATGAGCCGGTGTGGGCCATCGGCACCGGGCGGAACGCCACGCCCGAGCAGGTCGCCGCGGTGCACGTCCGGATACGGGATCTTTTGCGTCGTCTTCGCGGCAATCCGGCAGCGGAAGATTGCCGCATTCTTTACGGCGGCAGCGTCAACCCGGACAACGCGGCGGAATTGGCCAGGGTTCCCGACGTAAACGGTTTCCTCGTCGGCGGGGCCAGTCTCAAGGCGGAGAGTTTTCTCGGCATCGCGCGCGCTTTTTAATATGGCAGAACAATGATTACGGTCGTAACGATCATTCACATCATCGTCAGCATCGGCCTCATCCTGGTCGTGCTGCTGCAAACCGGGAAAGGGGCCGACATGGGCGCCGTCTTCGGCGGGTCCAGCTCGACCATCTTCGGCAGCAGCGGCGCCGGCAATTTTCTCACGCGGCTCACGACCGGAATGGCGATCGTATTCATGATAACATCGTTGACCTTGGGATATTTCTCCGGCAAAAAGCCGGCGTCCAGTGTCTTTGATGCCGGCACGGAACAGTCGGTTCCGCA
>DASXUF010000142.1 GCA_036504975.1 Candidatus Binatia bacterium
GGCGATCCGGTCGATCATACGATTCAGGCGCTGCTTCCGGAGCTCCAGCCGGGGGACACGATCGTCGACGGCGGCAACAGCTATTATAAAGATACGCTCCGGCGGGCCGAGTCGCTCAGGGAAACCGGCATCCATTATATAGATGTCGGCACCAGCGGCGGCATTTGGGGTCTTACGGAAGGCTACAGCCTGATGGTCGGCGGCGACGGCGAAGCCGTCGAGCGGCTGAAGCCGATTTTTCAAGGGCTCGCGCCCGCGCCGGATAAAGGATGGGGCCATGTCGGTCCGAGCGGCGCCGGGCACTTCGTGAAGATGATTCACAACGGCATCGAGTACGGGCTGATGCAGGCCTTCGCCGAAGGGTTCGCTCTGATGGAAGCCAAGACCGAATTCAGGTTCGACCTTCATCAGATCGCCGAGATCTGGCGCCACGGCAGCGTGGTCCGCTCCTGGCTCCTGGATCTGATTGCCGCCGGCCTCGCCGAAAACTCTAAATTGCGCGGCATCGCGCCGCACGTGGAGGATTCCGGCGAAGGACGCTGGACGGTCACGGAGGCGGTGGACCTCGAGATCTCCGCGCCGGTCATCACGCTGTCTCTGCTGCAGCGCTTCCGCTCGCGCGACACCGATTCCTTCGCCGATAAGCTGCTCGCCATGATGCGCCACGAGTTCGGCGGCCATCCCGTCAAAAAGGAGTGACGACGTGATGCCCGCGCCGTACGACGGAACGGAGAAGCAGGAGCCTTGCGCTCTGGTGATTTTCGGCGCGACCGGCGACCTCACCAAGCGCAAGCTCATTTCCGCTCTGTACAGCCTGACGCTGCAGCGCCGGCTGCCGGAAGGAATGGTCATCGTCGGCACGGCGCGGAGCGAAATGAGCCATGAAGAGTTTCGCCGCAAGATGCGCGACGCCGTCGGCGAATTCGCGCGCGGCGGGCCGAGCGACCCCAAGGAGTGGGACCGGTTTGCCCGCGACCTCTATTACCTTCCCGCCAATCATCGCGAGCCGGAAAGTTACTTGAGGCTCAAAGACTCGCTGAGTCATCTCGAGAGCAAATACGCCACCGGCGGCAGAAGAGTTCTCTACCTGGCGATTCCTCCCGATCAGTACGGCCCGGTGATCCAGCAAATCGCCGCCGCGGGGCTGGCGGGCCGGCACGCGCGCGCGGGCTGTTGGACGCGGGTCGTGATCGAGAAGCCTTTCGGCACCGATCTGGAGACGGCGCGGGAGTTGAACCGCCAGGTGCACGAGGCTTTCGACGAGAGCCAGGTTTACCGCATCGACCACTACCTGGGAAAAGAGACGGTGCAGAATATTTTAGTCTTTCGCTTCGGCAACGCGGTGTTCGAGCCGATCTGGAACCGGCGCTACGTGGACTACGTTGAGATCACCGCCGCGGAGACCGTCGGCATCGAAAGCCGCGGCGAGTACTACGAGCGAGCGGGCGTGATTCGCGATATGTTTCAGAATCATCTCTTGCAGCTTCTCTGCCTCACGGCAATGGAGCCGCCGGTCGCCTTTGCCGCCGATCCCGTGCGCGACGAAAAGGCGAAAGTGCTGGGGGCGATCCGGCCGATCTCGCCCGCGGACCTGGACGAAGTGGTCGTGCGCGGCCAGTATGAGGCGGGCGCCGTAGCCGGGAAGAAGGCGGCCGGCTACCGCGAAGAACCCGGCGTCGCTCCGGGCTCCGCGACGGAGACGTACGCGGCCTTGAAACTCTCGATCGATAGTTGGCGCTGGGAGGGCGTGCCGTTCTATCTCCGCTCGGGCAAGCGTCTCGCCAAGCGGGTCACCGAGATCGCCATTCACTTCAAGCGGCCGCCGCTGCTGCTTTTCAAATCGTGCTCGGTGGATAAATTGAATTCCAACGTGCTCGTGATGCGCATTCAGCCGGACGAAGGCATTTCGCTCACTTTCGAAGTCAAGCCGCCGGGTCCGGAGATTTGCGTGAACTCGCTCTGCCTCGACTTCGATTACGAAGCCGCCTTCGGCGCGGCGTTGCCGGATGCCTATGAGACGTTGCTGGTGGATTGCATCCGCGGCGACTCGACGCTTTTCATCCGCCAGGACTGGGTCGAACTGGCGTGGTCGATTCTTACTCCTCTCCTCCAAACAGGACGGGCGACGCGAAACGGAGATCTGGCAGGCTACCCGGCCGGGAGCTCGGGTCCCAAGGAAGCGGATGAATTTATCGAGAAGGACGGGCGCGAATGGCGAAGGCTATAAATAGTTTCGAGTTCCGCGTTCCGGGTTTCGAGTTTAATTCAAAACTCAACACTCAAAATTCAAAACTCTGACTGTGATCCTCGCTGGCGACATAGGCGGCACCAAGACGAATCTCGCTCTGTATTCCGTTGAGAACGACAAGCTCGTTCCCTCGGTCAAAAAAAGTTTTCCCAGCAAAGATTATCCTTCGCTCGAATCCGTCCTGCGGGAATTCCTGGCCGGCTCGACGGCGCCGATCACCGCCGCCTGTTTCGGCATCGCAGCACCCGTCATTGCGAACACGGCCAAAACGCCGAATCTCTCCTGGTTCATCGACGGGCACGAAATCGCGCGCCGTCTGAATTTGAATTCCGTTGCGCTGCTGAACGATTTGGAGGCTGCGGGCTACGGCGCGTTGACGCTCGATGCCGGCGAGTTTCTGACGTTGAATGCCGGGAATCCCGAGCCGCAAGCGAACATCGGACTCATCGCCGCGGGCACCGGGCTGGGCCAGGCGGTGCTCTGTTGGGCCGCTAGCGGCTATCGTGTTTTGGCGTCGGAAGCCGGCCACGCGGATTATGCGCCCAGAACTCCGCTGGAGATGGAATTGCTCTCGCACCTGATCCCGCGCTTCGGTCACGTCAGCTACGAGCGCGTCGTTTCCGGACCCGGCCTTTTCAATATCTACTCGTTTCTTAGAGACGCGAAGCATTTGGCCGAGCCCGAGTGGTTAAAAGAACGTTTGGCCTCCGGGGATCCCGGCGCCGTGATTTCACAAACCGCTCTTGCCAAGGAAGCGGAGATTTGCGTCCAGGCGCTCGACCTGTTCGTCGCCGCATACGGCGCCGAGGCGGGCAACCTCGCGCTTCGAGCGAAAGCGCTCGGCGGCATTTACGTTGGCGGCGGCATCGCGCCGAAGATTCTGCCGAAGCTCGTCGACGGCGATTTTCTGCGCGCCTTCACCGATAAGGGCCGCTACAGTGAATTTGTCTCGCGCGTTCCCGTGCACGTCATCTTGAACGAGGAGGCGGCGCTCCGAGGAGCCGCTTCTTTCGGGGCGATGCAATTGCAGAGCACATAATGCTGACCATAAAAACCCTCACCCCTTCCCTCTCCCGCCGGGTGAGGGAATTGAACTGAGATGCAGGGAAAGTATGAAACGGTTGGCAAATCATAGATAGGGGCGGTTCGCGAATCGCCCCTACATCCTGATGAAAGATTTCGAACGCATCGTCTGTAAAGATATCGCCAAGCTGAGCGCGCGCGTTGCGCTGGAATTTGTCCGGCTGGCCAATCGGAGCGTCGCCACGGGCGGGCGATTTACCGTCGCGCTTTCCGGCGGCTCGACGCCAAAGTCGCTGTATTCTCTGCTCGCGAGCGCCGAGTTTCGCGCGCGGGTTCCCTGGGGCCAGAGTCATTTTTTTTGGGGCGACGAACGTTCGGTCCCGCCGGATCATCCGGACGGCAACTATCGCATGGCCTTCGAAACCCTCCTCTCCAAAGTTCCGGTGCCGAAGGAAAACATTCACCGGATCGAGGCGGAGCTGGAACCGGAAGTTGCCGCCGCTAAATACGAGCGGACGATTCGAGATTTCTTTCGGCTCTCGGGCGCGGAGCTGGCGCGCTTTGATTTGATTTTGATCGGCCTCGGCGACGACGGCCATACCGCCTCGCTGTTCCCCGGCAGCGAAGCGTTGAACGAGACCATCCGGCTCGTCGTTGCGACGTACGTTGAAAAACTGAAGAGCTATCGCATCACTCTGACGCTGCCGGTGTTGAATCCCGCGGCGAATATTTTTTTTCTCGTCGCGGGAGAGAGCAAGGCGGCGGTACTGAGAGACGTGCTGCAGCGATCGAAGGACCTGCCCGCGCAGCGGATCGCTCCTCAGAATGGACGGCTGGTTTGGTTCCTCGACGAAGCGGCCGCTTCTTGTTTGCAGAGTTAACGTCCTTGGGTTGATCACCCCACGGTAAAATTTTCACCCGCTACTACCTTTGGTATCAGCGCCTCCGGCGAAAATGCCTGATTTTAGGCAGTTCCGGCTGGCATGGCCATTGCGAAATCAAACGATAGGCAGCGACGCTGCCTAAAATAATAGAATGGAGGTTTATATGAACAAATACAAAAGACTCGTGCTGGGCGGATTGTTGGCGGGATCCCTTATCGGTCCAACCTCACCGGCGATCGCTCAGTCCTGGGAATTCGTCAACGATCGTTACACCCGTGAAGACTTGATGAACGACCGGAGAGAAGTTCGCCGTGACCAGCGGGTGCTGGACCGCGCCAATGAACAGTTGTTGCTGGACCGAGAAATCCTCGACCGCCATCTCCGCCAGGGAGCCCATCCGCGGACGATTGCGCAGGACCGCGAAAGGGTCCGCGAAGGCGAGGCGAGAGTCCGCCGTGCCGAGGCGGAACTCAGGCACGATCGGCGGGAGCTGGCGGAGAATTACTGGGAGTGGCGACGTGATCGCGACAGCAGGTTCGACTGACGCTTGAGCGTCAGGTCGTCGAAGTTAAAATAGCGGTACAGGCCCGGCCGCCGGATTTCCGGCGGCCGGGCTTTTTATTGCCTCACGGTTGCTCCTTTCGCTTCAGTCGTGCTAATGGTTAAAAACTTTTTCAGTTCAGAGTCCACGGAGGAATCGTCGCGATGGCGAAGAAAAAAGGGCGGAGCACCGCAAGTCCAGCGGAGAAAACAATATCAGATGACGTGCTGTTCGGCGCGCGGGTTCTCCTGCGCGAGCTGGAAGACGTTTACGGCCACGTGAGCGGGCGGCTGCCGCCGGAGTCGAAGCGCGAAGGACTGCTCTTCGCCCGTATGCGCATCGCGCCGAAGCCGCTCGATCCCGACGAAGTCATGGAGCTGGATTTTTCCTGCCGGCCTGTCAAAGGGACGCAGCACGTCTCGGGCGAGACCTTTATCCATACGGAGATCTACAAGGCGCGGCCCGACGTCGGCGGCGTGGTGCACGCGCATCCTTTTCATGCCGTGACGCTGTCGGCGACCGATCGAAAACTGCATACCTTTCATCCGCCCTCCATACCTTTTGGCAAAGGAGTCCCTTATTTTCGCAGCAACCTGATCTATAGCGCAAGCGACGGGCGCGAGGTCGCGGAAACTCTCGGCCAGGGCAAGGCGGTGATCTTGAAAAATCACGGCGCGGTCACGGTCGGGTGCGACGTGGCCCAGGCGGTGGTGATGATGTACTACCTGGAGAAAGCCGCCTATGCGCACCTGATGGCCGGGAAGGAATTGGCTCAGTGGGAGCCCGATGAAACTTACTTGAAGCTATCGGATCAGTCCTACAAATTCGTCTGGCGAACCTGGCATTGGGAGTTGGAGAACGGCGGCGTGATGAACCGCTGGGAGCGGAAGCGTCGCTGAGACATTTGCCCCTTCGTGACCTTCGTATGCAGCCTATACGGTTGCTTGTCTAGCCGGTGAAAGTCCGGTCGCGGGAATTGGTTGTTTGCCCGCGTAGTGATACTCGACACCCCCTTAAGGGGTGACCCAGGAGGTGAAAGCTCGAATGTAAACGCCCTTGC
>DASXUF010000143.1 GCA_036504975.1 Candidatus Binatia bacterium
ATGCAAGTCTATTATGACCGTGATGCGGATTTGAAACATCTCAGAGGCAAAAAAGTGGCGGTGCTGGGCTACGGCAGCCAGGGGCACGCGCACGCCCTTAATCTGAAAGATTCCGGCGTCGAGGTGGCCGTTGGGCTCAGAAAGGACAGCAACTCGTGGCCCAAAGCCGAGAAGGCCGGGCTCAAAGTCATGGAGACCGCGGAGGCCGCCAAGTGGGGCGACATCATCATGATCCTGCTGCCGGACGAGCTTCAAGGCGAAGCGTACGAGAAGGAGATTCGTCCTGGGCTGAAAGACGGCAAATATTTAGCCTTCGGCCACGGATTCAATATCCATTTTAAGAAGGTGGTGCCGCCCAAAGGCGTCAACGTCTTCATGGTCGCGCCGAAAGGGCCCGGCCATCTTGTCCGCAGCGAGTTCGAAAAAGGGCGAGGCGTGCCGTGCCTGCTCGCGATCCAGCAAGACCCGTCGGGCGACACCAAGCAGGTGGGACTGGCTTATGCCAGCGCGCTCGGCGGCGCGCGGGCCGCGGTGATCGAGACGACTTTCAAAGACGAGACCGAGACCGATCTCTTCGGCGAGCAGTCGGTCCTCTGCGGGGGGCTGTGCGCGCTGATTCAAGCGGGATACGATACGCTGATCGAGGCGGGCTATCCGCCCGAGATGGCCTACTTCGAATGCGTTCACGAGGTCAAGCTGATCGTCGATCTCATCTACGAGGGCGGACTCACCAACATGCGCTATTCGATCAGCAACACCGCCGAGTACGGCGACCTGACGCGCGGGAAACGGGTCATCGGCCCCGAAGTGCGCCAGGCAATGAGTAAAATCCTCGCCGACATTCAGTCGGGCAAGTTCGCCGAGGAGTGGATCACCGAGTGCCGCGCCGGCATGCCGCACTTCAAGGAGCTGAGAAAAGAGGCGTCGAACCATCCGCTGGAGAAAGTCGGCGAGAATCTCCGCTCGATGATGCCCTGGCTGGCGCAAAACCGCCTGGTGGACAGATCGAGAAACTAGGAAGGCAGTAGGCGATAGGCGGTAGGCAGTAGGCAAAGAGAAAGAATTCTCACCCTCGAGCCTCAAGCCTCACGCCTCATGCCTGTTGCCAATGAAAATCGCTAGAGAGGGCTATCCATATATAGTTGCCCTGGCTCTTCTGACCGTAATGCTCGCCGTCCTCGGCTTGGCGTGGACCGCCGCCGTCTCCGGCCTCGTTACGTTCTGCGTTGCTGCTTTCTTTCGTGATCCTGACCGGAATCCGCCGGCGGGCGAAGCTTTGATCCTGTCGCCGGCCGACGGGAGATTGATGGAAATCCGGGAGACGAAGGGCAACGGCGCCGCCGAACCCGGCACTCGGATCAGTATCTTCATGTCCCCATTGGACGTGCACGTGAACCGGTCTCCGGTCCGGTGCTCCGTCGAAGACGTAGAGTATAGGAAAGGGCGGTTCATCGCCGCATATAAGGAAAGCTCGTCGGAGAACAATGAGCAAAACGCTCTTACCATGGTCGATTCACGCGGGAGGAGGTTGAGGGTCGTCCAGATTGCAGGGGTCGTCGCCCGGCGCATCGTCTGCAAAGTTAAGAAAGGCGACGTCTTGGAAGCGGGACAAAGATTCGGTATTATAATGTTCGGTTCCAGAGTCGATGTCTTCTTACCCCTTGGAGCCGGTCGCGAAGTAAGCGAGGGGCAGCGCGTGAAGGGAGGAGAAACTATTCTGGCGCGATTCGACCATTCGATAAACCAAGGGTCACCGTCCCGAGGATGATCGAGAGAAGAAGCCCATGAACGAATTCGACGATCAACAAAACGACAGACTGGCGAGGGCCAAGGTCCGGATATTGCCGAGGAGAACGACGCCGCGCGTTCCTCTGAAGCAGAGGGTGCGCCATCGCCGGGACCAGCTCAAGAAAGGCGTCTATCTCATCCCCAGTCTGTTTACGACGGGTAATCTCATCTGCGGCTTTTTCTCGCTCGTATCGACCTTTAACGGCGATTATTTTAAAGCCTCTCTTTTTGTCATCTTGGCCAATGTTTTGGATGGCCTGGACGGCCTGGTGGCGCGTATGACCAAGACGACGAGCCAGTTCGGCGTCGAGCTGGATTCGCTCGCCGATCTGGTTTCTTTCGGCGTCGCGCCGGCGGTGCTGGTTTTTTATTGGGCGCTGGTGCCCTGGGGTACGTGGGGCTGGCTCGCGGCGTGTTTATACGTGGTCTGCGGCGCGCTCAGGCTCGCGCGCTTCAACGTGCAAATCAAGAACGTCGAAAAGATCCATTTCGTCGGCCTGCCGATTCCGGCGGCGGCGGAGATGATCGTGGCGACCGTGCTGCTGTATTATAGCTTTGGAGTAGAAGGCGCGGCGAACAAGGAAGTGATATTGCTCCTGGTCATTTATTTGCTGGCGGGTTTGATGGTTAGCAATTTCAACTACTTCAGCTTGAAGCAGAAGCTGGTCCTTAAGAAGAAGCATCCTTTCTGGGTTCTGGTTTCCGGTATTCTCTTGATCAAGCTTTTTATCGTCGAGCCGCAGATTATGTTTTTTTTCACGGTTCTCTTGTATACTCTTTCCGGCCCCCTCTTGTGGACCCTTACCGTTTACAAGCGGCGACGGGAGAAGAGAGGGGAACTCGCAGAGGCGCTGCATTAGTTCCCCTTTCGATGTCTTTACAGCTCCCGTCGGCCGACGATGCCGCGGGAGCTTTTTTTTATCTGGAGGATGAGCCATGAAAGACAAGGTGAATGACAATTCGATGGTAAGAATATTCGACACCACGCTGAGGGACGGCGAGCAGTCGCCCGGCGCGAGCATGACGGCGGAACAGAAGGTCGTCATAGCGCGGCAACTGGAAAAGCTCGGCGTAGACGTCATAGAGGCCGGGTTCGCCGCTTCTTCCGAAGGCGATTTCGATTCGGTCGTCCGGATTTGCAAGGAAGTAAGCCGGCCGCGCGTCTTGAGCCTGGCGCGCTCTCAAGAAGGCGACATCGATCGCGCGCTGAAGGCGGTGGAGCAGGCAAAAAATCCGGGGATTCATATATTTATCGCGACATCCGATATTCATCTCAAGCACAAGCTCAGAATGTCGCGCGACGAAGTTCTTGCGGCTGCGGTCAAGGCCGTGAGCTACGCCAAGAAGCACATCGACTATATCGAGTTCTCGGCCGAAGACGCGTCGCGGAGCGACCCCGAATTCATGATTCAAGTTTTTAAGGAAGTGATTCGGGCGGGCGCCAGGACGATCAACGTGCCGGATACGACCGGATACGCGATCCCGTCGGAGTTCGGCGTCCTGATGAGCAACTTGATCGAGCGCACGGCGGGGGCCGACCGTGTAACGTGGAGCGCTCACTGTCATAACGACCTAGGCCTTGCGGTGGCGAACTCGCTCGCCGCGGTTCACAACGGCGCCAGGCAAATCGAATGCACCATCAACGGGATCGGCGAGCGCGCCGGCAATACTTCTCTGGAAGAAGTCGTCATGGCGCTCAGAACGAGAAAGAACTATCTCGATTTGGACACCGGGATCGTCACGGAGCAGATCTATCCGACGTCCCGCTTGGTTTCCCAGGTCACCGGCATTCCGATTCCGATCAACAAGCCTATAGTCGGCGACAATGCTTTCGCCCACGAGGCGGGCATCCATCAGGACGGCGTGCTGAAGCATAAGCAGACGTATGAAATCATGACGCCGGAATCGGTCGGCATCACGGGAAATCGCCTGGTCATGGGCAAACATTCGGGACGCCACGCTTTCGACGAGCGCTTGAAGCATCTGGGCTTCAATCTCAGCAAGGAAGACATGAACCGGGCGTTCCTGCGTTTCAAGGAATTGGCGGACAAGAAGAAAAACGTTTACGACGAGGATATCGAGGCGATCGTCGCGGAGGAGATTCTCCGCGTGCCGGGGCAGCCGGACCGCTACGAGCTGTTATACCTCAACGTGAATTCGAGCTCCGAGGGCGTCCCCGCGGCGACCATTAAAATGCGCGTCAACGACGAGGAAAGGATGGATTACGCCACGGGCGACGGCGCCGTCGATGCCTGTTACAAGGTGATCGCCAAGATCACGGGGTCGCAATCGCAGCTCGTGCGCTACACCGTGAACGCCATCACGGGCGGCGCGGATGCGCAGGGCGGCGTCTCGTGCATCATCGAGGACGACGGCATGCGCGTCTCCGGCCAGGGGGCGCACACGGACATCATCATGGCCAGCGCGCTGGCGTTTATCAACGCGCTCAACAAGCTCGAAGGCCGGAAGCACTATCGGCGGATGGTGGAGAGGGAAGGGCCGTAAAAAAAGTTCCGAGTTTCGGGTTCCGGGTTTCGAGTTCAAAAGATGACTAGGGAGGGGATGAGTTGAGCAGCTACAGAATAGCCGTGTTGCCGGGAGACGGGATCGGGCCGGAGGTCGTGCGCGAAGGGACCGAACTCTTGAGCCGCGTCGCCGAGCTTCACGGCTTCAACGTGGAATATGAAGAAGGCATCGTCGGCGGCGCATCGATCGACGCGCACGGGAAGCCGCTCACCGATTCGGTCTTGAAGCTGGCGAAGCAGGCCGATGCCGTGTTGCTCGGCGCAATGGGCGGACCGAAGTGGGACAGCCTGGATTATTCGATTCGTCCGGAGCGCGCTTTACTCGCGCTGCGCCAGGAGTTGGGACTTTTCGCCAATCTCCGTCCGGTGAAGCTCTTCTCGGCTCTCGCTGCGGCCTCGACGCTCAAGCGCGAAGTCGTCGAGGGGACCGATCTTCTCGTTGTGCGCGAGTTGACCGGCGGGATCTATTTCGGCCAGCCCAAGGGCGTGACCAAGCTTCCGGACGGCACCGAGCGCGGCGTGAACACGGAGGTTTACACGACGCCGGAGATCGAGCGCATCGCGCGCGTCGGTTTCGAGGCGGCGCGCAAGCGGCGGAAGAAATTGACTTCGGTTGATAAGGCGAACGTGCTCGAAGTCACGGAGCTGTGGCGCAAGGTGGTCACCCGCATGCACAAAGAGAACGGTTACGGCGACGTTGCGCTCGACCACATGCTCGTGGACAACTGCGCGATGCAGCTTATTCGGGATCCCAAGCAGTTCGACGTGATGGTCACGACCAACATGTTCGGCGATATCTTGAGCGACGAGGCGGCGATGCTGACCGGCTCGATCGGCATGCTGCCGTCGGCGAGCCTCGGCGGCAAAGTCGGCATGTACGAGCCGGTGCACGGCACCGCGCCGGACATCGCTGGGAAAGACATGGCCAATCCGCTGGCGACGATTCTCACGGTCGCGTTGATGCTGCGCCATTCGCTCGATCAGGGCAAGGCGGCGGACCGGATCGAGAAGGCGGTCGAGGACGTGCTCAACGAAGGCTACCGCACCGCCGACATCAAATCGGAAGGCTGCAAGCTCATCGGTTGCAAGGAGATGGGAAAACGGGTCAGGGAAAAGGTAGGTTAAACAATTTTCGATTTTCGATTTCAGCCCGAGGCTGATCAGCCTCTCTTTTTGGCTGAGCCGATTTTCGAAAATACAAAATTAATAAATCGAAAATGGGAGAGGGGCAGTGAAAAAGGAGCGGTATAACGTGGCCGTCGTTGGCGCGACGGGAGCGGTCGGGGAGCAGATGCGCGAGATCCTGCAGGAGAGACTTTTTCCGGTAGGCGAATTGCGGCTGCTCGCGTCGGAGCGATCCGCCGGCCAATTCCTCGAATTCGAACAGAAACAGATTCGAGTCGAGGTCGTCCGGGAAGATTCTTTCGACGATATCGATATCGCGCTTTTTTCCGCCGGCGGATCCGTGAGCGGTAAGTTCGCTCCGATCGCCGTCGCTGCCGGCGCGGTCGTCGTCGATAATACCGCGCGCTTCCGCATGGAGCCCGACGTCCCACTCGTCGTGCCCGAAGTCAACGCGAGCGAGATCGCCAATTATAAAAGTCGCGGCATTATCGCTAATCCGAACTGCTCGACGATCCAGATGGTCGTCGCCCTCAAGCCGATACACGACGCGGCGCGGATCAAGCGCGTGCTCGTCTCGACCTACCAGTCCACCTCAGGCGCCGGCCGCAAGGCGATGGAAGAGCTGAGCCAACAGACCCAAGCGCTGTTCAACGGCAAAGAGCCGGTGAGGGAGAAGTTCCCGCATCAGATCGCCTTTAACTGCATCCCGCACATCGACGTCTTCCTGCCGAGCGGCTACACCAAGGAGGAGGCAAAGATTAGCAACGAGACGAAGAAGATCCTGGGGGATTCGTCGATCGGGGTGACTGCGACCTGTGTGCGCGTGCCGGTTTTCTGCGGCCACTCCGAGTCGGTGAACATCGAGACCGAGAAAAAGCTCACGGTCGGCGACGTCAGGGCGATTCTGCGCGAGGCGCCGGGAGTTTTGCTCTGCGACGCGCCCGAAGAGAACGTTTATCCGATGGCGATCGACGCGGTCGGCACGGACGCGACCATGATCGGCCGGGTGCGCGAGGACGATACCGTCCCCAACGGCATCAATCTCTGGATCGTCGCCGACAATCTCCGCAAAGGCGCGGCGCTGAATGCCGTCCAGATCGCGGAGATACTGATCAGGGATTACTTGTGAAGCGTTGTTATGGGAACGGTACGAAAAGCCAAGCGCAGTCCGCTGCCCATTAGCCAGCGGCGACGACCTCGTCCATCGCGGATTAAAATACCTTCTAAATTACCTGCAACTCCAGCCGAGAGGCTTCAACTCGCCATGGAACTTTCCGACCTGTGTCTCGCTTTGCGCGACGCCGCGCGCCGGAAGCGGTGATGGCGCCGCGGTTTGCGCGCGCTCTGCGCACTTTGCCAAGCCTGTTTAAAGCTGCGTCTGCTTCGCTTCCCACTCCTATTCGCTTTGCCTTGATTGGAGGGTTAGGAGTGTCAGCCTGGGGCGCGGTGCGCGCGACTCAGGATATCGATCTGTTAGCCGACTCTGACTCAAGCCCGGTGCGCGACCTTGAATTTCGCGATCGGTTGCAGAGGCATTTGGAGGGAAAAGGCTGCGTCGTGGAGTGGAGGATCGGCGGCTTCGATGATCCGGTTCCGTTGCTTTTGCGGCTGAAGCTCCACCGTTCGGCCGGAGGCATGACCGTCGATATTCTCTGGGCGCATAAACGTTATCATCGGGAGGCGCTCGTCAGGAGTATTCCCTTGAAGGTTGGTCGGTTCCAGGTTCCTGTTCTTCATCCGGAGGATTTGATTCTCATGAAGCTGGAAGCCGGTGGTCCGCAGGACCTGTTGGATGTAGAGACACTGCTCTCCAATCCGCCGCCCGTACTGAGTCTCAAGAGCCTCCGGCAGAAAGCGGCAAAACTTCGTCTGGGTGAAATGTTAGACGAGTGCTTGCGTAACGCTAAGACAAAAAAACAAAATCGTAGCCGCAAGGCGTGGCGCTGAACGCCCTCCAGATCGTGAAGACTTTGATCAGGATCACCTGTGAAGCAGGGATAGCCGGTAAGCCAGGCTCACTTGGACTTCTGGTTCTTGTTTCCTCGCGCTTCCAACCACTTCTTAAGGGATTCGGGACTCTCGCCAGAGCGGTGACCCGCTAAAAGTCCGGCGACTGTGAGATCCTCGTCCAAGTCAGGCCAGTGGATATACGTCCCGTCGCCAAATATCTCGACGCGATTTCGCTCCTGATCGGAGCCGTGCCACAGACGGGGATACCAAGCCACAGGTACAATGATGGTGCGGCCGTCCACCAGGTCCACCGTCAACGCTTCTTCGCTGACGGAAACGCTTCGAGCGCGAGGCTTGGCCGCCGATCCTCCTTCTTTTTCTTCACGCATCGTTATACTCCTACCTCGTCTATGGAATAGTGACTTCGTTGAAGCTGCCGGGCAAGGCGGCATCAATCGCTTCCTGGACTGCTGCGGCAGCCTTTTGAATGCGGGGCCAACTGGTAGATGACAGCACAACGACATCGATTTTTAGCCTGCCAAGATTTTGCTGATCGCGGAGATTTTTGTCGGTTGTAACAAAAATCTCGAAGCTCGCCTGATCTGCCGCTGAGAGCAGATCGCCGTTATTCAAGGTGCTCCATCCGCGCTCATACGAGGTTTCAACTTGATGTGGGGTAAGGAGTTTGCGCAAGGGTACTGGCGTACCCTGATCGAAAAGAATGCGCACTCAGGCAACCTGGGGTAAAGCCAAGCTTCTGGCCGCGTGGTCGAGGACGGCGCGCACCTGCTCGATAGTGACGCCCGGAAACAACTGAACAAATTGATCGATCTGGACCCCGTCTTCAAGGTTCTCAAAGAGAGCAGCAACCGGGACGCGCGTGCCGCGAAATACCCACTGGCCGCTTACGCGCTCTGGGTCACGCTCAACCGCCGGACAAGAGGGCCAATCCAACATGGCTCTTATCCTAACCTCGGTAGCACGGCGATTCAAGGCGAGAGTTAAGAGGGTGAATAACTTCTTTCTTTCCCTCCCATGAAAAGAGCAGGTAAGGATGCCGATCTGGCAAGGAGTGACTGTTTGGGATAAAGATAAAAACATGTCCCAAATCTTCGACATCACCCTTATCACCCGCGGCGCTAGGATTCGCCGCTCGCCGTTTTTCGAGGCGACGCAGAAATATGGTTGCAAGAGCTACACGGTGTACAACCACATGCTGCTTCCGAGCTACTATGACGATCCGGTGAAGGAATACTGGAAGCTGATCGAAGGGGTGACGCTGTGGGACGTGGGCGTGGAACGGCAGGTGGAGATCACCGGCCGCGATGCTTTCAAGCTCACCAATATGTTGACGCCGCGGGATTTGAGCAAATGTAAAGTAGGACAGGGAAAGTACGTGCTCATCACCGATGAGAACGGCGGCATCATCAACGATCCGGTGCTGATGCGCCTCGGCGAAAATCACTTTTGGCTCGCCGTTGCCGACAGCGATGTGCTGCTGTGGGCCAAGGGCGTTGCGCTGAACTCCGGAATGGATGTCAAGATTCAAGAGCCGGACGTTTCGCCGATTCAAATCCAGGGACCGAAGTCGAAGCCGGTGATGGAGCGTCTGTTCAGCGCAAAAATTTTGGATATGCCCTACTACCACTTCGTTGATACCAAGCTGGACGGCATTCCTCTCATAGTCACCCGCACCGGTTGGACGGGCGAGGTCGGCTACGAGATTTACCTGCGTGACGGAAGCCGCGGCGTGGAGCTGTGGGAGAAAGTGATGGCGGCGGGAAAGCCGGAAGGCATCACGCCGACCGGACCGTCGGACATTCGCCGCATCGAGGCCGGTATACTCAACTACGGCATCGACATGACGCTGGAGAACAATCCGTATGAGGTCGGGCTCGATCGCTTGGTCGAGCTGGATCAGAAAAACGATTTCATCGGCAAAGCGGCGCTCAGGCGCATCAAGGCCGAAGGCGTGAAGCGCAAGCTAGTCGGCATTGAGATCGCCGGCGCGCCGCTGGATTTAAATCTCACGCGCTGGCCCGTGAGCCGGAACGGAAGGAAGGTTGGCTTTGTCACCTCCGCCGTCTTCTCGCCGCGCCTAAAGAAAAACATCGGCTATGCCATGCTCCCCGTGGAACACGGCGGCTTGGGAACAGCGTTGACGGTGGCGGTTCCGGACGCGGGAGACAGGCGCGCGACGGTGGTAAAAAAACCCTTCCTCGATCCGCAAAAAAATATCCCGAAGTCTTAAGAGGAGTCACTCCCGCGGAAGCGGGAATCGTGCGCCCGTGAGGGCGCCACATTAGCACGGTGAAAGTCCGTGTCGGAGTATGCCACAACTCCGTAGCTGCGCAGCCGTGGGTCCATCAGTTGACCGACGCCTTTGTTCGTCGCAGGCTACGTGCGATCCTGCGTAAGCAGGAGAAGCGACCGGGGCTGGGGAAATGTCGCGACGACCATCTTCGGTGGCCGAATACTTTCTTCGCAACACAAGGGCTGTTCACCTTGAGTACGGCCCGTGTGTTAGCGAGCCAATCCCGATGAGGAAACTACCGACTGGAGAGCCGTGTGCGGGAGAACCGCACGCACGGTTCGGAGGGCGGGGACGGCGCAAGCCGTTTCCGACCCCTATCAGGTTAAAAAAGACTGGATTCCCGTTTTCACGGGAATGACGGATAAAGACACGCGCGCCCGCCTCATTCATTTCCTCGCGGTGCTAGGTTTTGGAGCGATGAACCGGCAGGCCCAGAGCGAAATAAAAAACAGAACCGCCGTTATCAGTGGCCCGACCATGAACAGGTTGGCCACGCCGGTAACCGAAGCGATCAGACCGCCCATGCTTGGACCGACGATATTTCCCAGATCGCCGGCCGCGTTATAAAGCCCGGATGAGACTCCGCGCGGCACGCGCGCTTCATCCGTTTCCTGGACCAGGCTGATCGAGTTGCTGACGATCGCGACGGCGCGGACAAAGCCGGCCGAGACATGCACGATCAGCAGCGTGATGAAATCGGCACAAAAAGGGATGAGCAACACGAAAGCCGACTGCACGGGCATTCCGCCGTAGGAGAGGCGGCGATGCCCCAATCGTTTAACGACAAGGCCGCTGATCGGCCGCGTAATCGCGTTGCAAAGAGCGTAGAATCCTTTGATCACGCCCACCTGGGTTAACGTCAGTCCGACCGCCAGACCATAGAGCGGTAAAAAGACATTCGCCATCTGGTGCAGCAAATTCAAGAACAGCGCGACCACCGCGACAGCCGCGAGCTTCGGCTCCCAGGCTGACTTAAGAGACTGCAACCAATTCAGGTTTGGTCGCGGCGATCCGCCGTCTTTTTTTTTCGTGTCCGATGATGCGGCGCTCTTCTTCAAAGTGAAGAGCAGCCCCGCGCATAAGAACGACAGCAGCGCCGCTAACTGGAAGGTGGCCTCGTAGCCGAACCGGTCGGCGACGAATCCCGCCAGAAAATTACCCGTCGAATAGCCGAGCGCGAGACTGCCGGCGTAGTAACCCATCGCGTGGTTGCGGTCTTCGTCCGGCGGCAGCGAGCCGATGTAAAAGGCCAGATAAAGCGTGGTGGCCGCGCCGTAGGCGAAGCCGTTGACTCCGTGAACAACGGCAAAGGTGAGACTTGTGACCGCATAGGAATAGAGGAAATTGGTGGCCGCCATCGCCAAGAGCGCCAGGCTCATCAACGCGCGCGCCCGCTTGTCCGTGTACGCGAGACCCGAGGGGATCCGCGATGCGAGCGCCAGAACCGGCCCCAGAGAGATCAGCGAGCCTATCATGGCGACGGGAAACTCGGCGCTCTGGAGAAAGGGCGGGACGATCAGGCCCGCGACGTTTTGCTGCGCGGTCACGGCGATGACCGGCAGGCACAGCTTCAGGGTTGCCGTCTTCATGATTCGATCGCTCGGGTGGTTCTACGCAACCCTTAAAACCGTTCGAAAGCCCGCGTGTCATTCTGAGGCGAAGCCGAAGAATCTCTCCTAACTTGAGTTGTTTGCACATCGAACTGCGTGTCGGCCCGAGATCCTTCGCTCTGCTCAGGATGACAAAAGAAAAAGCTCGCAGTGGCGGGTCGTCCCGCGGTAAATTGCAACAGCCTTTTTATCCCAAGTCCCCGCCGACTTCCAGCGATGGCAAATTTATTCTCGTTGAGATAAAGGAAAGACGCGATCGGAGGTCATGAGATGGAATTGAAGCGCTCGTGGATGTTTGTGCCGGGGCACAGGCAGAAGATGATCGATAAGGCGCTGACGCTGAACGCCGATGCGATCATGCTCGACATCGAGGACGGCGTCGCTCCCAACGAGAAAGATACCGCGCGAAAACTCATCGGCGAAGCGCTCGGGCGCGAGCGAGCGCCGAAATCTCCTACTCGCTTCGTGCGCATCAATGCCATCGGCCACGAGCGGATGGAGGTTGACCTCCAAGAAGTCGTGCGTCCGGGATTGGACGGGCTGGTCCTGCCCAAGGTCGAAGCGCCGGAGGAAGTAAGGAAAGTCGATACTTTGCTGAAGGCGCGCGAGCTCGAGCACAAGATCGAGATCGGCAGCACGAGATTGCTGATAGCGATCGAAAGCCCGCGCGGCCTTCTCGACGCGCCGGGCATCGCCGCCGCCTCGCCGCGCGTCATCGGCTTGATGTTCGGCGCCGAGGACTACGGCCGCGAGATGGGTCTCCCGACCAAACGGGAAGGCGAGGCGCAGGAGCTGCTTTACGCGCGCTCCGCGACGGCCGTCGCGGCCGCATCGGCGCACGTCCAGGCGATCGACGGCGTCTGGGTCGATTTGAAAGATTCGGAAGGCCTCGGGCGATTCGCGCGCCAGTCGCGGCGGCTCGGGTTTTCCGGGATGTCTCTCATCCATCCATCGCAGATCGACCCGATCAACGCCGTCTTCAGTCCGACGCCGGAAGAGATCGAATACGCCACGCAAGTAGTTCGGGCCTTCGAGGAAGCGAATGCGCGCGGCGACGGGTCCGTTGCTTTTGGGGGCCAGTTGATCGACCGGCCGATCGTCGAGCGCGCAAGGCGTACGTTGGAAATGGCAAAAACTCTGGGTATCAAAGCTTAGGCAAAGGAGGCTGATCATGAAGCGTCTCGCTAAATGCCTTGTTGTATGTTTCTTCGTTCTGTTGCCGTGGGTCTCTTCCGCTCAGGTTAAGATGACGATGACCAAGATCGCCGACGGCGTCTACTTCATGCAGAACTCCGCTGGCTCGAGCAATTCGACTTTCATCGTCACCGACGAAGGCGTGCTCGTCTTCGACATCGACATCCGCACCGCCGACCAGACGCTGGCGGCCATCCGCAAGCTCACCGACAAAAAAGTAAAGTACCTGATCTCCTCCCACGCGGCGGGAGACCACGCGACCGGCGCCTGGCACTTCCGCGAGGACAAGCCGGTCTACATCGCGACGAAAAATCAGGTGCAAGATCTCTTCATGCAAGAGGCGAAGGAATTCGAGGAGCGCGCCAATGACCCCAAGGTCGTCGGCTACAAGGGCAGAGAGCTGATCCGGCCCGACATCGGCTTCGATGGAGCCATGTCGCTTCACTTCGGCGGGCTGACGTTCCTGATCACCGCCGAAGGTAGAGGGCACAGCACCGGCGATCTCACGGTCTTTATTCCCCAGAAGCGCCTCATGCTCATGGGCGATCTCCTCGACACGGAAATTCATCCCGGCCAGGGAGAGTCGGCGGGTGTCTGGTTTTCAAACGTGAAGGGATGGATCCAGATTCTCGACAATGTCATGGCGCGCAATCTGCCCGTCGATACTTATGTTCCCGGCCACGGTCCGGTGCATCTTGGGCGAGGAGTCAAAGACCTCGAAGAACAAAAGCGCTATTTTGTCGTCATGCGCGACGAGGTCGCCAAGATGGTCGCGGCCGGCAAAACGCTCGAGCAGGTCGAAAAAGAGTTCAAGATCCCGCAGGAGTTCGCGCACTACAAGCGGCCGGAGAGGCTCAGAGCGTTCTACAAGCTTTTTTATAATCAGCTAATCGAGCGCGGGTACTAGCTCGGATTATTCACCGTAAAACATTGTCTCCGTAGGCGCCTACTTTGTGCCTGTTCCTTTGTGTGCTTCGGAGCGCCAGGATAAGCCTGGCCTTCGTGGTCAAAAAGTTTAGCGCGCAATATGGTTTCCTTGTCAACGAACGGACCGGAGCGGCCTCACGGATTTATGCTTTACAATTTCCACAGCACGCAGTAGATAGGATAAATCGAGATCGCCGAGGTGATCTATGGCAAAAGTTAAGGACATTCTTGCGCTCAAGGGTCAAAGCGTGTGGTCGATCGCGCCCGATTCGTCCGTCTACAACGCGATGAAGCTCATGGCGGAAAAGGGAATCGGCGCGCTTATGGTCATCGACGGAGAAAAACTTGTCGGGATCCTCTCCGAGAGAGATTATGCGCGCAAGGTCATTCTCCAGGGGCGCGCTTCTAGAACCACGCAGGTCAGGGAAATCATGACCAGCCACGTCTTGTATGCCCAGCCCGAGCAAAACATAGAGGAATGTATGGCGCTGATGACCGACAAGCGCGTCCGGCATCTGCCGGTTTATGAGGAAGGCCGCCTGGTCGGCGTCATCTCCATCGGCGATCTGGTGAAATCCATCATCACGGAACAAAAGTTCATCATCGAACAACTGGAACGCTACATCAGCAGCTAGTTGGGGCGGCCATAAAGGGCCAGCTAGTGCTAGTGCGTTGCGCTCGATCTGTCTCGCTCGACGTACTGGAAGAGTACGCCTGCGCTCGCCAGATCGTCGCCCGCCTTCTATCTGGCGCCTTTCTGACCGCCCTAAAAGTCTCTGAAGGATATTTCCGCATCCCGGTAAAATAGCGGGGCCAGAAAAAAGCGGATTTTCTTTTTAAAAACCCCTTGACAGGCGTCGTGAAATAGCATAAGAAACTTAGGTCTAGTACGTGTTCAACCTAAGGAGTTTAGGCTTGCTGGACCAAATAGATTTAAAAATTCTTTCTATTCTGCAAAACCAGGGCAGGACCCACCTGGCGGACATCGCCAAGGAGGTGGATCTCTCCTCGCCCGCCGTGATGGAGCGGGTGAAGAAGCTCGAATCGAGCGGCATCATCAAGGGCTATCAAGCGGTTCTCGATCCCAAGAAGGTGGGCAAGGACGTCACGGCTTTCGTCGGTGTATCAGTGGCGCACCAAAAATATATCGACGGGTTCGCCGCCTACGTGTCGCGGCAGCGTGACGTGCTCGAATGCCATCACGTAACCGGCGAAGAGAGTTTCATTCTAAAGGTGAAGACGGCCAACACCGAGTCGCTGGAGAAGCTTCTTGGACAGATCCGTTCTCTGGAGGGCGTGACGGGCACGGTCACGAAGGTGGTTCTTTCCAGCGTCAAGGAAAGTCAGAAGTTGGAATTCGACAACGGGGTGCCGAAGAATTCGCGAAAAAAAGTGACCAAAGCCGGTTAGTTTTATGAAGGATGCGGAGATGAAAAAGCCGGGGATGCCTCAGAAGCAGGGACTTTACGATCCGAGATTCGAACACGATGCCTGCGGCGTCGGCTTCGTCGTCCATATCAAGGGCGAGAAGTCGCATCAAATCGTCGAACAGGCGATTACGGTCCTGGAGAATCTCGATCACCGCGGCGCCTGTGGCTGCGAGGAAAACACCGGCGACGGCGCCGGCATCCTGCTGCAGGTCCCGCATGCCTTTTTTCAACAGGCCTGCGAAGGGCTGGGATTTCGCCTGCCCGACCCGGGGCAATACGGCGTCGGCATGATCTTTTTGCCGGACGATCGAAAACAGCGCCAGCACTGCGAGAAGACGCTGGAAAAAATCATCACCGGCGAGGGCCAGCGCGTCCTCGGTTGGCGCAAGGTGCCGACGGACAATATGTATCTCGGCGACACGGCCAAAACCAGCGAGCCGTTCATCCGGCAGGTTTTCATCGGCCGCGGCAAGGCGATCAAGGACGACCTGGCGTTCGAGCGCAAGCTCTACGTCATTCGCCGCCGCGCGGAAAACGCGCTGCGCTACGGCAAGGACGCCGTCGGCGAGTTTTTCTATATTTCCAGCATGTCGTGCAAGACCATCATCTATAAAGGCATGCTGACCGCGCGGCAGTTGAGCACGTTTTATCCCGATCTGACCGATCCCGATATCGAAGCCGCCATCGCCGTCGTGCACTCGCGCTTCAGCACCAATACGTTCCCGAGCTGGGGCCGCGCGCATCCCTACCGCTACTTGATTCACAACGGCGAGATCAACACGCTCCGCGGCAACGAGAACTGGATGCACGCGCGCCAGGCGATGCTCGCATCGCAATTGTTCGGCGACGACGTGTCGAAGCTGTTTCCCATTATCCAGGAGGACGGCAGCGACTCGGCCAAATTCGACAACTGTTTGGAGTTCCTCGCGCTCAGCGGCCGCTCGCTGCCGCACGCGATGATGATGATGATCCCGGAGCCGTGGGAAAATCACGAGAGCATGGACGAGCGGAAGCGCGCCTTTTACGAGTACCACAGCACGTTGATGGAGCCGTGGGACGGCCCGGCCTCGATCGCCTTCACCGACGGCGCCGTGGTCGGCGCGGTGCTCGACCGCAACGGCCTCCGTCCGTCGCGCTACTACGTCACGAAAGACGATCTCGTGATCATGGCTTCGGAAGTGGGCGTGCTCGAGGTGCCGCCGGAGAGAGTCCTGGAGAAGCGCCGCCTGCAGCCCGGCCGGATGTTTTTGGTCGATACCGAAGAGGGGCGCATCATCAGCGACGAGGAGATCAAGCAGCAGATGGCCTCCGCCCAGCCGTACCGCCAATGGCTCGACGAGAACACCGTGCACTTCGACCAGTTGGCGAACGGCGCCGAGAAACAGCCGGCGCATCAACATCACGCCACGCTGCAGCGCCTGCAGGCGTTCGGCTACAGCTTCGAAGACCTGCGCGTCAACATCGGGCCCATGGCGCAGAACGGCATCCAGCCGGTCGGCTCGATGGGCACCGACACGCCGCTGGCCGTGCTCTCCGACAAGCCGCAACTGCTCTACAACTATTTCAAGCAACTCTTCGCTCAGGTCACCAATCCGCCGATCGACCCGATCCGCGAGGAATTGATCACCTCGATGACCGTCACGCTGGGATCGGAAAGAAATTTGGTGGATCCGACGCCGGAAAGCTGCCGGCAGTTGAGACTCTCGACGCCGATCCTAAAAGACTCGGAGATGGAGAAGCTGCGCCGCCTCGACTTGCCCGGCATTAAGACCGTCATGCTGCCGATTCTTTTCAATCCCCACGAGGGCAAAGCGGGCCTCGAAAGCGCGCTGGAGGAACTTTTCCACGCCGCCGACCAGGCCATCGCCAACGGCGCGACGATTTTGATCTTGTCCGACAAAGGAGTCGATCGCAGCCACGCGCCGATTCCCGCTCTGTTGGCATCGTCGGGCCTGCATCATCACTTGATCCGCTCCGGCACGCGCACGCGCGTCGGCCTGGTGCTGGAATCCGGCGAGCCGCGCGAGGTGCATCATTTCTGTTTGCTGATCGGCTACGGCGTGCAGGCGATCAACCCGTATTTGGCCTACGAGTGCCTGAACGACATGATCGGCGAGAGGATGCTGAAGGACATCACCTATGAGAAGGCGGTGAAGGGCTACGTCAAAGCCGTCGCCAAAGGCGTGGTGAAAGTGATGTCGAAGATGGGCATCTCGACGATCAAGTCCTACTGCGGCGCGCAAATTTTCGAAGCGGTCGGCCTCGGCCGGGAACTCATCGACAAGTATTTCACCTGGACGCCGTCGAGAGTCGGCGGCATCGGTCTCGAAGAGGTCGCGCTGGAATCGCAGCGCCAGCACCAAAAGGCGTTCCCGACGTTTCAGTTCAACGGCCACACGCTCGAAGTCCACGGGCAATATCAGTACCGCGCCGACGGCGAGCTGCATCTGTTCAATCCGAAGACGATCCATCTTCTGCAGAAGGCGTGCCGCAGCGACAATTACGCGACGTTCAAGGAATATACGAAGCTCGTCGACGATCAGTCCGAGCGTTTGGCGACGCTCCGCGCCTTGATGGAGCTGAAGCCCGCGGCCAAGCCGATTCCGATCGAGGAAGTGGAGCCGGTGGAAGAAATCGTCAAGCGTTTCAAAACGGGCGCGATGTCGTATGGCTCGATCAGCAAGGAGGCGCATGAGGCGCTCGCCATCGCCATGAACCGCATCGGCGGCAAGAGCAACACCGGCGAAGGCGGCGAAGATCCGGCGCGCTACGTCCTCGACGCCAACGGCGATTCGCGCAACAGCGCGATCAAGCAGGTCGCTTCCGGCAGGTTCGGCGTTACGAGCTACTACCTCACGCAGGCGAAAGAGCTGCAAATCAAGATGGCGCAAGGCGCCAAGCCGGGCGAGGGTGGCGAATTGCCGGGACGAAAAGTTTATCCGTGGATCGCCAAGGTGCGCTACTCGACGCCCGGCGTCGGCTTGATCTCGCCGCCGCCGCACCACGACATCTACTCGATCGAAGATCTGGCGCAGCTCATTCATGATCTCAAGAACGCCAACCATCACGCCCGCATCAGCGTGAAGCTGGTCTCCGAGGTCGGCGTGGGGACGATCGCCGCGGGCGTGGCGAAAGGCCACGCCGACGTGGTTTTGATCAGCGGCCACGACGGCGGCACCGGCGCCTCGCCGCAGACGAGCATCAAGCACGCCGGACTGCCATGGGAATTGGGGATCGCGGAGACGCACCAGACGTTGCTGCTGAACAATCTTCGCAGCCGCATCGCCGTCGAGACCGACGGGCAGTTGAAAACCGGGCGCGACGTCGTGATCGCCGCGCTGCTCGGCGCCGAAGAGTTCGGCTTCGCAACCACGGCGCTGGTGGCGCTCGGCTGCATTTTGATGCGCGTTTGCCATCTGGACACCTGCCCGGTCGGTATCGCGACGCAGAATCCCGAGCTGCGCAAGAAATATGAGGGCGATCCGGCGCACGCCGTCAACTTCATGCGCTTCATCGCCGCGGAGATGCGCGAGTACATGGCCAAGCTCGGCTTCCGGACCGTGAATGAAATGGTCGGGCGCTCGGACAGGATCGAAATGAAGCGCGCCGTCGATCATTGCAAAGCCAGCGGTTTGGACTACTCGGCGATTCTCTACCAGCCGAAGGTCAAGAAGGACGTCGGCCGCTACTGCCAGATTCCGCAAAATCACGGCCTAGAAAACGCGCTCGACAATCAGGTCTTGCTCGATCTCGCCGCTCCGGCGCTGGAGGGACGGGAGAAAGTCAAAGCGACCTTGCCGATCCGCAACACCAATCGCGTCGTCGGGACTATTTTAGGCAGCGAAGTCACGCGGCGCTTCGGACCGGAAGGGCTGCCGGAAGACACGATCGATTTTCATTTTCAGGGCTCGGCCGGCCAGAGCTTCGGCGCCTTCATTCCCCGCGGCGTGACGCTCGAACTGGAAGGCGACGCCAACGACTATTTCGGCAAAGGCCTCTCGGGCGGCAAGGTCATTCTCTATCCGCCGGCGGGCTCGACTTTCGCCGCCGAGGAGAACATCATCGTCGGCAACGTGGCCTTCTACGGCGCGACCGACGGCGAAGCCTATGTTCGAGGTGTGTCGGGCGAGCGCTTCTGTGTGAGAAACAGCGGCGTGCGCGCGGTGGTCGAAGGCGTAGGCGATCACGGCTGCGAATACATGACCGGCGGGCGCGTCGTGGTTATCGGCAAGACCGGACGGAATTTCGCGGCGGGCATGTCGGGCGGCGTGGCCTACGTGCTCGACGAGGACGGCGACTTCAAGAGCCGCTGCAATCTCGAAACGATTCAGTTGGAACGCCTCGACGAGGCGGATTTGCGCGAGGTCGAAGAGATGCTCAAGCGCCACGCGACGTACACGCACAGCAGTCGGGCGTGGCAACTCCTGGCTTTTTGGGAGGAGGCCGCGCCGAAGTTCGTCAAGGTCATGCCGCAGGACTACCGGCGCATGCTCGAAGCGCTGCGCCAGGCGGAAAGCCAAGGCCTAGTGGGGGATGAGGCGGTCATGGCCGCTTTTGAAGCTAATAAAAATGATGCTGCTAGGGTGAGTGGAAATT